>JALRIU010000322.1 GCA_023255355.1 Pseudomonadales bacterium
CTGCATAAATATAACCTGAAAGTTTTAGATTTTGACGTCTTGAATAGAATAATTTTTCAAATGATGTCAACAGATGCGCATTGACTCCAACATGATTTACACCAGGCTGAATTTTGGAAAATCCAAGTAACTGATCTACTAATTGCCCATCAAAATGCGCCCAATAAATTGACCAAGGGTTCTTCTCATTTGCGGCATAAGCATGTGACTGACCAGGGGGCAACAAAACAATATCTCCTGGCCCAACGGCATGTTCTTTACCTGCAAATTGCAGACTCCCGCTACCGGCAAAACAATACATCATTAAATATGTATCACTCTGCAAGCGCTGCATCGAATGCCCCTTCGCCTTAGGGTAATAACCCATTGCCATAACAAACAGGTCGTGCGAGAGAAAATGTGATTGCAGTCGTTTTACATATGAAGGCGGTGTGATTTGCCTTATTCCATCGGCAGGCAACACCCAGTGCGAGGTAAGATTATTTTGCTCTGCTTGAGGCATGACGTGGAACCCAGGCCAATTAAATGACGCTTATCAAAATTACAGGGCCCACATTAACACTTAAGATCGATGAATGGCTAGCCCAAGGCTTTTGGGCTAGCCGAAAAAATCAATCAGCTCTCACCATGCGTTTTTCTGCTCGACCAACGCCCATTGAGACTTCGTGGCGGACATAATCACGAATAGCAAGCGCCTCATCTTCCGTCATGTATTCGTGCCAACTAGGCATCCCATTAGCAGCCAATCCACCTTTGTGAACAATAGCGTCCCAGGCTGGATAGGTATTCGCCAAGCTGTAACGAAGGTCAGGGATTAGCCCGGCACTAACCGCGTTACCACCATGACAGAACACACAATACTGAGCGTACAATGTTTTACCTTGTAGAACACGCTCTGCACTTGCTTCAGGATATTCGACGTCAGCCAGAACTTCTTCGCGCGACTCAATGAACGGCAATTCAGCCTTCGCGCCCAGCTTAAAGACCAACAAACGGCTTATGTTAAACATATTTTGCGGGCCGGACACCACACCAAATGGTGCTCCTGATTCACCGCCCCATCCTTGAGCAACAGCAACGTATTGTTCACCATCGATTGAATAAGTCATTGGCGCTGCCATGATGCCGCCCTGCGCTTCATATTTCCAAAGCTCTTGACCTGATTTAGCATCAAAAGCTTTAAATTGACCTTCTAAATTACCTTGAAATAATAGATCGGTAGCTGTTGATAAAAGGCCACCACCAGAGTAAAACCCTTGAGGTACTCGCCAGACTTCTTGGTTGGTTTTTGGATCTCGTGCAATCAAATACGATTTGAGCACCATGTCTCCCAAACCTTCACGCTGCTCAAAGGGGACCTCATCAGGTAAAAACACAACAGCCTCGGCCATGTAGTTTATATTCCATACCACTTTTCTACCGCGGGTACGGTCATCATCAATGTATAAGGCCGAATTACTCATAGCTGGTATATAGGTATAACCGGTATTCGGACTATATGTCATTGGATGCCAATTGTGACCACCAGAAGGTCCGGGAACCACTTGAAAATCCATTCTACTTGCACGAGCTGCGGGGTTCTCGACAGGACGACCTGTTTCTTTATCGATGTGCGTAGCCCATGTGGTAGGCATGAAATTTTCAGCAGATAACAACTCACCTGTTTGGCGATCTAACACATAAAAGAAACCGTTTTTCGGGGCTTGCATAATCACCTTACGCATTTCGCCACGCACATCGATTTCGGCCAAAATCATATGCTGAGTCGCTGTGTAGTCCCAATGATCGCCGGGGGTTGTTTGGTAGTGCCAAACGTATTCACCTGTATTGGCGTTAACCGCAACGATAGATGACACAAACAGGTTATCACCCCCATCAGGGCTTCGAACTTTTTGGTTCCATGACGAACCATTACCTACCCCGATGTATAGCAGATCCGTTTCTGGATCAAAGGCAAAGGCATCCCATGCAGTGCCACCACCCCCTTGTGTCCACCACTCACCATTCCAGGTTTTAGCGGCCATCTCCATAGCGGCATTTTCAAAGCCATCTGCAGGGTTACCAGGGACAGTGAAGAATCGCCATTTTTGCTCTCCAGTGTTAGCATCATAGGCGGTGACATAGCCTCTGGCTCCCATCTCTGCACCACCATTACCAATGATAACGAGACCATTTACAACTCTTGGCGCGCCGGTAATTGTGTAGGTATGGTTCGCAACTTTAGTGTCGACCTCCCATACAGATTCACCGGTATTTTGATCAATGGCATGCAAACGGCCGTCGATAGACCCTACAAAAACATTGTTACCCCAAAGAGCAACACCGCGATTTACGACATCGCAGCATGCATAACGACTGTATTCTTTAGGGACCTTTGGATCAAAGTGCCACAGCGTTGCACCGGTTTTGGCATCGAACGCCATTACCTGACCCCATGAAAGAGATTGAAATAATTTTCCGTTAGCCATTAATGGCGTCGCTTCGATACCGCGCTTTGTAGGAAAATCTGCATACCAAGCAAGCCCAAGATCAGTCACGTTATCTTTATTAATACTTCTTAGCGGACTGTGACGCTGCTCATCATAAGTTCTCCCAGTACTTAACCACTCGCCCTGTTGATTTAAAATTTTTGCTTCATCAACGCCATTATCGACAGCAATAGTAGGCATGGCATCATTAGCTTTTTGACTACACGCAACGCTTAATGATGCTAATAAACCAATAGAAAGTAATGTTTTTATCGTTTTCA
>JALRIU010000328.1 GCA_023255355.1 Pseudomonadales bacterium
CAACATACCCCGGTCGCTCTGCTGGCATGTTGGGGTTTTCACCCATTGGTGCCGATGAGCTTATTGATGCTTTGGGAATCAAGGCTCGCTGGTATAGCGGCGGGATGGAAATTAGTTCTCAACTGGGTGCTGTGGTCGAGGCTGCTAATGCCGTGAGAGCAGGCTTGGCCCGCCATATTATTTGTTATCGCACCGTATACGAGGCGGCAGCATTGGCAAGGCCTGATGAATATCCCATGCAGCGGCGCGATCGCGTAGATAATTACAGTCAATGGTTTGCACCTTTTGGCGCTATTTCTGCTGTTACTTGGACGGCTCAATATGCCATGCGCCATGTAAAAAAATATGGTTTAACCCGCGAACAGTTAGCGCAAATAGCTATTACTGACCGCGCCCATGCAGCATTGAATCCCAGGGCATTAGTACAGCAGCCACTGACGATGGATGAATATATGAATGCCCGCATGATCAGCTCACCGCTTTGTTTGTTTGATTGTGATCGTTTCAGTGATGCTTCGACAGTCATTATTGTTTCCGCTGGCGATGCGCTCGATGAAGTTAAATGTCAACCGATTCGTATTGCTGCTAGTGCGGGAAGTGTTGAACGGTTAAGTTGGGATCAAGCGGAATGGATGGCTTGCTACGCAACAGGCAAGGCTCTTTGGCATAATACCGATTACTGTGTTGATGATGTCGATACGGTGCAACTTTATGATGGATTTAGCTTTCAAGCCCTCGCATGGATAGAAAGCTTAGGGTTTTGTGAGGTTGGCGAAGGCGGCAAATTTATTGAGGGCGGCCAGCGTATTTCCCTAGATGGTGAATTGCCATTTAATACCTTTGGAGGGCAAATTGGAGCCGGGCGTTTGCATGGGTTTGGATTTGCCCATGAGGCCGTCACTCAGCTTCGCGGCAATGGCGGTGCGCGGCAAATAAAAAAACAACCTAAAGTTGCTGTAGCTGCTTCTGGTGGTGGTCCTCTAGCAACTGCCTTGTTACTGACAAGAGATTAACTATATGGCAGTGCCAAATGAAATTTTAAAAGAGTTTCAAGGCTATCGTCGAAGTATTCACATCGATAGTAATGGGAGAAATGTTGCTTTCGCCGAGTTAGAAGATGATATTCATGCGTTTGCGGTAACACTGCACCATGATGGTTCGTCAATAGTTAACATTGAAGTGGATATCCGTCGTGCGCCATGGTCAACCTGTCCTAGTGCAAAATCGGTTTTACAACGGGATATTGTCGGCCTTAAATTGAGCGATGTACGTAAATATCCTGACAAAGTACAACAGTGTACTCATTTGATGGATTTAGCCATTTGGGCGGCTGGATATGCAAGCGAGGCAATCACGGTTGATTACGATGTGATGGTTAGCGATGCAAAAAATGGTGTCCGTCGCGCTGAAATATGGCGCGATAGCCAATTTCAATTAGGTTGGGATGAGAGTAACTTTATCCTTATTCAACCAACAGAAGTATCAGGATTGAACCTTTTTCAAATTAATGATTGGCTTAAAACATTGTCTTCTGAATTACAGGAAGCTGTGCGGATTTTACGGTGGGGCAATATGATTGCAAATGGTCGAGCGATGAGTCTCGAGGCCCAATCCGATGCGACAAAAATGCCGCCCAACTGCTTCAGCTTTCAACCTGAGCGAGCAGTTGAGGCTAAGCGTGTGGGAATCATACGCGATTTTAGTTTTGGTAAAGAAATACCACTTAATTAAATAGTAGAGCGGCTTTGGCTGCAATGAGCAAAATGGGTAGGAGGAATACCATGAGCATGACAATGAACGATATGGTTTTGATCAGTGTAGATGACCACATCAGTGAACCACCAGAAATGTATGATAACCATTTGTCGGGCCAAAACTTAGCCACTGCGCCGAAACTTCGCACCACAGCAGATGGTACCAACTATTGGGAATATCAAGGTATGCAAATGCCTTCGGTTGGATTGAATGCGGTCGTGGGTCGTCCTTTAGAAGAATACGGAATGGAGCCGACTAGTTTCGATCAGTTACGTAAAGGTGTTTACGATGTGCATGCCCGTGTTGATGACATGAATGCTAATGGCATTGCGGCCTCTTTAAATTTTGGAACTGCTGTAGGTTTTGATGGTGGGAAATTTCACCAGGTTCCTGACAAGGATCTTGCCCGCATCCACTTACAAGCCTATAACGACTGGCATGTAGACGAGTGGTGTGGTGCTTATCCCGACCGTTTTATTCCCTGCGCTATTTTGCCAACGTGGGATATGAAAGCAACACTAGCTGAAATTAAGCGTATGGCTGATAAAGGCGTGCACGCAGTTTCATTAAATGAAAACCCCACTAAGCAAGGTTTGCCCTCAGTCCACAATGAATATTGGGAACCCATGTGGAAGGCTATCGTTGAAAACGACATGGTCATGAATTTGCATATCGGGGCGGGTAACCCAGTACCCCATGCTTCCCTGGAAACACCTATAGAAGCTTGGATTGCAACGATGCCAATGTCATCGGCAGTTGGTGCTGCAGACTGGTTGAATCTCGACGCCTTGCGTCGTTATCCAGAAATGAAAATTTGTTTATCTGAGTGTGGCCTGGGTTGGATACCTTATTTTATGGAACGTGCAGACTTCAGTCATTCGCGCCATCAGTTCTGGACCAATTCTAAGATGACCTTTGGTAATTTGAAACCAAGTGATGTCTTCAAACGTCAGTTTATGGTTTGTTTTATCGACGACGATTTTGGTTTGCATAACCTCGATTATGTTAACGAGGATATGGTGGCCTTTGAAACGGATTATCCACACTCTGATACTCTGTGGCCCGAAGCGCCAGAACATCTATGGCGTTCAGTTCAGCATTTGAGTACAGAGCAGATCGATAAAGTAACCCACTTAAATAGTATGCGTTACTATAATTTCGACATGTTTAAAAATACTAAAAAATCAGATCTTACCGTAGGAGCATTACGCGCTAAGGCTAAGGCTGACGGTGTTGATTTGTCGCTTAAATCCAGTGGAGGAGCTAACCCGCTTGAAGGTACTAAGCGTGTGATAACTTCTGGCGATTTATTCAAGATGTTTGCCCATCACTCTCAGGATAAATAACCAGCTTTGGTTCTCAGGGGGCTTTTGCTCCCTGCCGTTTTCAAATAATAAAATTGAGGTTTGTGATGAATCCAACCCAGCAAGAGTTGCGTGCACGTGAAGCCGAAATTATAGGTAAACCAGCACGAATTGAAGAATTACCTCGTGAAGAATATTTTGAAACCGCTATGCAGCAGTGGACTACATTGCGCAGCAATTATGCTGGGAGGCAATTGGAGCCCGGCGACCCTGCAAACCTTCCTGCAATTTTCTTTACCATGTTAAGAAGAGCGAATACTTGGCAAAAAGTATCTGATCTTTCCATGGCATTGACTGGTCAAGCGGCTATCGATGTACGCAGCCGTGAAATTATTATTTTGCGCACCGGATGGTTGCTACAAGCGCCTTATGAATTTGGTGAGCATGTGACAAAATCTCGTGAAGCAAATTGTCTAACTGACGAAGAAATCAAACGCGTTACACTTGGTGCTGATCAGCAAGGTTGGAGCGACTATGAAGCAGCCTTGATAAAAGCAACAGATGAATTGATTGGCAACGCCATGATTTCTGACGAAACCTGGCAGGTGCTTGAAGAGCGTTGCTCGCCAGAAGTACTCATAGAAATTCCGTTATTGGTTGGTTTTTTCAGCATGATTGGTTTTATGCAAAATGCACTTAGACTTCCATTACGTGGTGTAAATAAAGGCTTGATGGCAATTTAAAGAGAGCAAATATGGCTGGTTTATATTTTGATGAACTTGAAGTTGGGATGGTATTTGAACATCCCATTAGGCGCACGATTACAGAGACCGATAATGTGCTTTTTACTACCATGACCCACAATCCTGCTTATTTACATTTAGATGATGAATATTGCAAAAATGAAACTGAGTTTGGCCAGCGACTAGTCAATAGCTGTTTGACGCTTAGTTTAATGGTGGGTATTTCAGTGGCTGAGACGACCCTAGGTACGGCTGTGGCAAATTTAGGATGGGACGACGTGCGTTTTCCAAAACCACTATTCCATGGTGATACTATTCGGGTGCAAACTGAAGTAGCTGAGTTACGCGAAAGTAAATCTCGCCCAAATCAAGGCGTGGTTACCTTTATTCATCGAGCATTTAATCAACACGGTGAATTGGTAGCACAGTGTCGCCGTAGCGGCTTGCAGCTAAAGAGGCCTTAATTGTGATTTTAAGGTCAATGCTATTTATCCCTGGGGATAGCGATAAAAAACTGTCAAAAGGCGATGAAAGCGGGTCTGACGCTATTATCTTGGATCTTGAAGATGCCGTTGCCCATGAAAATAAAAAATTAGCACGACAGAAAGTGGCAGGCTATTTAAAAGCAAGACCTCGTGAATCACGCTCTGTCAAAATCTTTGTCAGGGTAAATCCTCTGGATTCTGAGTTTTGCGCCGAAGATATCGCCGCAATAGTAGCCTGTCAGCCTGATGGAATAATGCAACCTAAAGCAGTCACGCCAAAGGATGTTTCTATCATGTCGGCGATGATTGATCAGGCTGAGCAAACCTCAGGTATCGAGCGCGGCTCGGTGAAAATCTTACCGTTAACCACAGAAACTGCCCAAGCACCTTTTCATTTGGGGGAATATGCTGCGGCAGACTTGCCCAGAATGATTGGCATGTCTTGGGGTGCTGAAGATTTGAGTGCGGCTCTTGGTGCAAGTACAAATCTCGACGCTTCGGGACAGTGGGCCTTTACCTATAAAATGGTGAGATCGATGATGTTGATGGCTGCCAGAGCCTGTGATGTTCAGCCAATTGAAACGTTGTATGCAGATTTTCGCGATATGGATGGGTTAGCGAAATCATGTCGTCAGGCACGTGCAGAGGGTTTTGTAGGTAGGCTTGCCATACATCCTGCACAGGTATCTGTTATTAATGATGGTTTTACGCCCTCCGATGAAGAAATTTCTTATGCAAAATGTGTGGTCGATGCTTTTGCAGCGAATCCAGGGGTCGGAACGGTTGGTCTTGACGGTAAAATGTTAGATGTCCCCCATTTAAAGCAAGCCAAGCAAACTTTAGCTCTTATCGAACAGTTAACTAAAAATTAATAAGAAGGGTGAGAATATGCAGGTTGAACAACTTGTTGCTGCTGCACAACAACAATGCGGCTTAAATGATCTGGGCGATGACAGTATTTTAGGTCCTTTATGTGTTCTTGTTGATTCCATCAATCGAGAGGCGAAACTCAATGAGCGTGGTGTGCAGAATGTGCAACGCACTTTAGTCGGGCATTTGATCAACAGAATGCGTATTGAAGATTATCTCAAGTCGCATCCTGATTTGATTGAGCGTGCGGTTGAGAAACCCATGTTTGTCTTTGGTTTACCGAGAACCGGGACTACATTGTTAATCAACTTGTTAAATACCGACCCATCAAGACGAAGTTTTTTGCGTTGGGAATCCATGGATCCAGTACCTCCGCCAAAACCAGAGGAGTTGCGTGCAGGTCCACGACATGACAAGTGTCAGGAAATGACAGAAATGTCTTTGAAATATGCCCCCCATATTTCAGCCATTCATCATGAAGATGCCGATAGCCCAACCGAGTGCCAATTTTTGATGGCGCCATCTTTTGTGGCTGAATACTATGATTCGATGTACGACATTCCAAGTTATGGCCAGTATATGTTGTATCAGGCGGATTATTTACCTGCATTTAAATTCCATAAACGTTTCTTACAGTTATTGCAGGCAGAAACGGGAGGCCGTTGGACGTTGAAAAATCCATGGCACCCACTGTTTTTAGATGCGCTTCATGAAGTATACCCAGATGCTCAGCTTGTAATGACCCATCGTGATCCGGTAGAGGTGGTAGGTTCGGCATGTAGTTTACTTAAAGCCGTGCGGCCGATGTTTAGTGATCATGTGGATATGATCGCTATTGGCCGTACCTTGTTAGAAACCTTTGATGTGATGATAGAACGCACTATAGCTTATCGCGCAAAGCACGGTGAAGACAGTATTTGCGATGTGCAATATGTCGATATGATGGCCGATCCTATCGGTGAAATAAAACGAATATACGCGCATTTTGGTGAGCAATTAACGCCAATAGCAGAACAAGCCATGCAGGATTTTATGGCGAACAATCCCAAGGGTAAACACGGTAAGCACAGTTATAGCCTTGAAGATTACGGTCTCAATAAGTCCATGATCAAAGAGCGCTATCAAGGCTATATGGATCGCTTTAAGGTAAAGACGCGCCATAGCCACTAGTATTGTTTAACCAGTTTTTAAAATATCAGGTATTCCTAAAGGCTTAGCTCAACCCTAGGCTGTTGTTCAAGGGGCATTAGCAAAGTTGCCCTTTGATCCAGATGCTGATTTTGGCGAGGTAGACGATGAACCTGGTAAGACAGCAATGTCGGCTGAAAGG
>JALRIU010000018.1 GCA_023255355.1 Pseudomonadales bacterium
CAAACACTAGTACTGTAGATACTTCAAAAGCTGAAGCTGAACAAGCAGCCGCTGCTGCCGCTGCAGCTCAAGCTGAAGCAGATCGTCGCGCTGCTGCTGAGGCTGCAGCCCGCGCAGAACAACGTGCTATGGACAGTGAAAAAGCTGCATTAGAAACTGTGTTTTACTTTGATTTTGATGCGTCTTCACTCAACCAAGATGTTCGTGCTTCACTCGACGCGATGGCTGCTTACTTGAAAAAAACCTCTGGCGCTGTTCGTTTAGAAGGTCATGCTGATGAGCGTGGTTCACGCGAATACAACATGGCACTTGGTGAGCGTCGTGCAAAAGCGGTTGCTAACTACTTAACTATCCAAGGTGTTGATAGCTCACGTTTTAATATCGTAAGTTACGGTGAAGAGCGCCCAGCAATGATGGGTCACTCTGAGGGTTCTTGGAGCAAAAACCGTCGCGTAGAAGTTAAACTTTAATGAAGCATCACCGCATTTGGGCGGGAGTGGCTAGCGCCACTCTCGCTTTTTCTGTTTTAGCGCAATCTGTTGAGGTTGTTGACTTGTCTGCCGCGCCAGTTAGTTCTGCACCGATAGTACAAACCCCTATCTATGTTGATAACACCAGTGCAGTGGTAGATACCTCGACAATGATTTTGGAAGAAAATGTTCCAAATTCCGGTGATCTTTATTTTCAAATGCAAACGCTTCAGCAAGAAGTGATGCAATTACGAAATGTTGTTGAACAGCAGTCTCGGCAGTTGCAGGAGCTTCGTGAATTAAGCTTGGAGCGATATGTTGATATTGATAAACGATTAGCAAACGGTGCCATAGCTACCCCTGCTGAACCATTGCTTAATACTACTGCCGGTGACAGTCCAGTTAGGCCTGCCGACACGGTTGATCCAGTCCTCGCAAAAACTGATCTCGAATCATACGACGACGCCTATCAATTGGTAAAAAATCGTCAATATCAACAAGCTATTCCAAATTTCGAACGTTTTGTCCTTGAATATCCTGCATCGGTAAGACGCCCTAATGCCTTTTACTGGCTTGGCCAGCTTTACATGGTAACTAATCAGCTCGATGAAGCGATTGTACATTTTACCTCGTTGCGGACCGAGTTTCCTGATCATGCAAAAACGCCTGATGGGACATTTAAGCTGGCTACCCTGTATTTTAAACAGGGTGACAAAGCGGCCAGTAAAAATCTTTTAGATCAGCTTATTGCGAGCAACGGTGGTGGCAATCCAACCACTTTGCAAGCAGCGAGTGCCTTCCTGCGCGATAATTTTTAGGTCATTTCATGGGTGACACAGTTCGAATAACGGAGATTTTTTACTCTCTACAGGGTGAAACTCGTACCATAGGTTTACCCACTGTATTCGTGCGTTTAACTGGTTGCCCATTGCGTTGCAATTATTGCGATACGGCCTATGCCTTCCATGGGGGTAAAAGTATGCCCATGCAAGAGGTCATCGACCAAGTTATTGCCTATAATCCGCGTTACGTTACTGTTACTGGTGGCGAGCCATTGGCGCAAAAGTCGTGCTGGCCACTTTTGACGTCTTTATGCGATCTTGGCTATGAGGTGTCATTAGAAACTAGCGGTGCAATTTCTTGTGAGGGCGTCGATGATCGGGTAGTGAAAGTTGTCGATCTAAAAACGCCCGATTCAAGCGAGGTTGAACGTAACGATTATACGAATATGTCGTTACTAAATCCCCATGATCAGGTGAAATTTGTTATCTGTTCACGCCAAGACTACGACTGGGCTTGTTTTAAGATTGACGAATATCAACTGCAGGGTAAGGTCTCTGATATATTGTTTTCACCCAGTCACGGTAAGGTCTCGCCCCGTGAGTTAGCAGAGTGGATCTTACAAGATAACCTTGCGGTGCGCATGCAGTTGCAAATGCATAAAATCGTATGGAACGATGAACCAGGGCATTAAGCGATGACATCTCATAAAAAAGCAGTCATTCTCGTTTCAGGAGGACTTGATTCAACCACGGTCACAGCGATTGCTAGATCTCAGGGTTTTGAATGTTATACCTTGAGTTTTGACTATGGCCAACGCCATCGTTATGAGTTGACAGCTGCTAATCAAGTATCTGCTGCTCTAGGTGTGGCTGAACACAAAACCGTTGTGTTAGATTTGAGTACCATCGGTGGTTCTGCGCTTACTGATATGTCAATTGCTGTGCCCGAAGAAGAGACCCAGGGTATTCCAGTCACCTATGTGCCGGCGCGTAATACAGTATTTTTGTCGATTGCACTTGGATGGGCTGAAGTATTGGGTGCAGACGATATCTTTATTGGTGTCAACGCAGTTGATTATTCAGGCTACCCAGATTGTCGTCCAGAGTATATTGCAGCCTTTGAAAGGGTTGCCAATTTGGCAACTAAAGCCGGCGTTGAAGGCCATGCGATGCGTATCCATACCCCACTCATTGATTTAAGCAAGGCTGATATTATTCGTTGGGGCGTGGAGTTGGGCGTAGACTATGGAATGACAGTTTCGTGTTATCAAGCAGATCAAACCAACGGTGCTGCCTGTGGTAAATGTGATTCGTGTCGGCTCCGTAAAAAAGGCTTTGTTGATGCGGGTGTAGCTGATCCAACCCATTATAAATAAAAGTTTTTTCATATTATGACCTAGGGGCGGCAAATGTTGACCCCCTTTGGTATCCAACAAGTTCGTACACTAGAATAAATTATAAGGATGTACGCATTTGACCCCTTCTCAAAAGCTTATTTTAGAGGCATTTCGCAACCTCAAATACCCCGCGGTTTACTATGACGATGCGCCCGAAGGTCGTTTTGCCTGCTACATTTTTCTTAAAGCTGACGGTTTTGTTTGGCTTGAGCCAGGCTACCAATTACCCACAGAACCTTTTAGTCGTATTCGAAGTATTGATTGTCCGCTATCTTTAAAGGGGGGGTGTCTTGTTTTTGATGGTGGTTGGATTGGCGAGGGCGATGCTGATGAAGGCAAGCTCATTTGGCATTATTGGCTTGATTATCTCAAACAATTTGACCGAGATTGGCACCAAGAACGTGAGTATGTATTACAAGAATGTTTGACTAACGGCTGGCATGACAACGATCTTATTTAAACCCTCTTTATCGCGCGCAGGGTTTTTCTGCAATATTTCTTCCATAAATACTTTATAGTTTCTGAAATTGTTAGATTGGATAAAAAGTATTTTATGGTCTATCTTCAAAGCAGACATAACTCCATGGATGGCATTACGCTGAACCCGATGGTCGGTTATCAGACGTATTTCTACGGTGAAGAGCTATTAATGACGAATAATAATGATAATTGGGAAAGTAAGGAACGTATTGCTACGCCAGTTAGTGTGCGTAGTGCCTTGCAGACACTTATTAAAGAAACCCTTGCTGCTGGGTGTCGATCATTTCGAGATAGCAAGCCTTTTTGGCGTCAGGCAGGTCTTGATGAGACCCTTTTGCGTGAAGTTGAAATTCTAAGCGTTCAGGCGTTTGATGAGTTTACAGCGATTGTCACGCATCATATGTTAATGAATCAGCTTAAGTTTGATGTAGATATTCTCAATAATTGCCTCGATTTTTTAATTCGACAAAAAGCCGAAAATCATCTGCTTAATGAATTTATTTCGGCGGGTGCGAGTACTCCCGTACTTAGAGATATGTTTGGTCTTCGCAGTCATGATATTGTCGCGTTGCGAGAGCAATTAGGCGTTAGCCAGCCTGGTGGAAGGCCGCGTCGAGCGACACGCGAAGAAACGGACTTGGTAATGGGGTCTTGGTACAGTCAGTTGGTAAGTGTCGATTTGAGGCTCCGATTGCTTTGGGTTCACCAAGAAACTGACATCGCTTTAAATATGGTGTTTGATGTCATTCGCGCTAACGATCGCACCGCCTTCTAGTTTTTCTAAGCATTACTCCAATTTCAATAGTGTGAACTCGTTAACATTTTTGTGAGTGTCGACGGGTTAGCATGAAGCTTCCAAATACTGGAGGTGGTTATGAGTAACGTCATTGATTTTCAAATTGCTGCAGAACGTATCATTTATCGTCGGTTAAATTGTTTGCGAACATTTACCAATAATTATTATGCCTTTGCCGAGCGTGATGGCTTTGTCCCCTTTAGTTTCGAACGTGTTAAAGATGCCACTGAAGAAATAGCCAAACTTGAGCGAACTCTTTACGGTCTGCGTGTTCAAACGGCACTTCATTAAGTTAGTTGGTCGGGTTTAATATAGCTACCGGTCGTATATAGATAGGTTGCCAAATAGTGACTTAGTTACTGTGAGCAGAGTTTCTCGCAGGAAATATAACTATATGGCAATCAGCGTTTTTGACCTCTTTAAAGTGGGAATCGGGCCTTCGAGTTCGCATACCGTTGGCCCTATGCGCGCCGCCCAGCGATTTATTACAAAACTCGATGGTCAACATTGTTTACCACAAGTAGCACGGATAAAAGTTGAGTTATTTGGGTCATTGGGTGCAACAGGTAAGGGACACGGTTCATCGAAGGCTGTGCTGCTGGGTTTAATGGGTGAGCAACCCGATACTGTTGATGTTGCCTCAATTGCTCGCCGAGTCGATGAGATTCGAACCTGTGGCCGTATAGTTCTAGCCGGTGGTTATGAGATTAATTTCGATGAGGAAAAAGATCTCATTCTGCATCGCAGAAAATCCCTCCCGGGTCATCCAAATGGTATGCGTTACGTTGCCTATGCAAATGATGGTTCATCATTGATAGAAAGTGTTTATTACTCTGTGGGTGGTGGCTTTGTATTAAATGATAATGAAATGGCAGGTGGTGACATTATTGAGGACCCAACGCCGATAAGCTATCCATTTTCTAGTGCAGCTGAACTTTTGCAAATATGTTCCCAACATCAACTTAGTATTAGCGATGTAATGTTGTCTAATGAACTTGCTTGGCGTTCTAAAGAGGAAGTGGCAGCTGGTCTGATGACGCTTTGGGATGTGATGCAAGCCTCGGTTACCAATGGCATCTCTAACGAAGGTATATTGCCTGGTGGTTTAAAGGTATTGCGGCGAGCTCCTGCGTTATACAGGCAACTATTGGCACACCCTGAAGCTGCCTTGTCAGACCCTTTAACAGTAACCGATTGGGTAACCCTATATGCCTTGGCGGTCAATGAGGAAAATGCCGCAGGTGGCCGGATTGTTACGGCCCCAACTAATGGCGCAGCGGGTATTATTCCTGCTGTTTTGCACTACTATAGCCGGTTCGTAAAAACTGCCTCACCGCAAGGCGTACAGAAATTTTTATTAACGGCGGGGGCGATTGGTACGCTGTATAAAATGAATGCTTCCATCAGTGGTGCTGAAGTCGGTTGCCAGGGCGAGGTTGGTTCAGCCTGTTCAATGGCTGCAGCAGGGTTAGCAGAGGTAATGGGCGGCACTCCAGAGCAAGTCGAAAACGCGGCTGAAATTGCGATGGAGCACAATCTTGGACTGACCTGTGACCCTATAGGTGGCCTAGTTCAAGTACCATGTATTGAGCGAAATGCTATGGCCGCTATAAAAGCGATTTCGGCAACACGGATGGCTCTACGTGGCAATGGTCAGCATTTTGTTTCTTTGGATAAAGTTATCAAAACCATGCGTGATACCGGCCGAGATATGCACCATAAATATAAAGAAACAGCCCGTGGCGGGCTGGCGTTGAATGTCCTTGAGGTGCCGGTAAATATTGTCGATTGTTAGTAAGTCGCTTCGGCCTGACTTAAATAGCACAGCAGGATTGCCCCCTCAAAGCTTCGATAAAAATCTTTGTGGGAGGCAGTTGACTTAAATGTTACCTAACAAATATTTTTAACGTTTCACCACTAGGCCGTATTCACGGCTTGCATCTTGAAGCCATATCCATAAATAATCGGCAAAGCTACGACGAATGATAAGTTCAAAGTGATCTTCAGCGATTCTTCGAATAATCGCACCGCTTTTAGCAAACACTGTTGATACAACTTTATCATTGGGAAAGCTCGATTGATGAACGTCGATCGGTGCTGATTTTTTGATAACATCGACCGCATGATCACCTGAAATTTCCAAAATGGTGTAACCACCACTTACATTCACTAAGGAGTAGTGACCAGGCATGTTTGCTTGAAACGCAGCTTCTAGTTCAAAAGCTTTCGCACCATCAACCGAGACTAACCATTCGTCAGGTGACAGCCAACGTATCACGCTGTCATCGTTGCTTGCAGAAGATAAAGGGTCGCAAGGTAAGGCGACCCCCAATAATTTTTTAACTGCAGTCACCTGTTTTTTGTCGGCCTTGTTGCAACGAAGGTTCAATAGTCCTTGCAGCGGACGTTCTTGAATAGTGACGCCGCCAGTCTGTGGGCCCTGACTAGCAAGAGAGTTCAAGTCAGCGTGATGCAAAGGCGACTGTCCAGCAATGTCATCCGCTGGACGCTGGTCAGCCACTATTTTACCGTTGTGATTTATGACTTCAGACATTTTGACGATCTCCTTTTGGATCAAGGAATACAGGACTGCAAATTTCTGCTTCTATGACAGTACCATCTGCTTGAGGGTAATATACTTTTTCGCCCATTTTAGATAGCCCGCCTTTAACAAAAGCCATAGCAATACTGTGCCCAAGGTTTTCGCTCCAGTAGCTTGAAGTGACATGGCCTACCATTGGCATTGGGATCGGGGTATTAGGGTCAAACACGCCCTGTGAGCCCTCTGGAATCACCACCAATGGATCAGTTGTCTTGAGGCCAACTAACTGTTTACGATCAGGTCTAACACAGTCCTCGCGCGCCATGCCTCGCTTGCCGATATAACTAAAGGGCTTGTTGTCAGCAACCGCCCAGCTCATACCTAGATCATGAGGATGGATAGAGCCATCGGTATCTTGGCCCACAATAATGAAGCCTTTTTCTGCACGTAAAATGTGCATAGTTTCGGTTCCATAAGGGGTAAGGTTGTACTTTTCACCTTTGGCAAATAATTGCTCCCAAACGTGCAGGCCATAATTCGCTTGAACGTTAATTTCGTAGGAGAGTTCACCGGTAAAGGAGATACGGAAAATACGAGCAGGAACACCCGCAACCGTTGCGGCTTTCCAGTCCATAAAACCAAAGCTGTCGTTGCTTAGATCACAATCCGTTAGTTCGGCAAGCAAGGCTCTACTGTTCGGACCAGAAATAGTCATTGTCGACCAATGATCTGTGACCGACGTAAAGTAAACCTCGAGCTCTGGCCACTCGGTTTGATGATAAATTTCTAGCCATTCAAGGACGCGTGCCGCGCCACCGGTAGTGGTTGTCATCAGGAAGTGGTTTTCAGCAAGGCAAGATGTCACACCGTCATCGAAAACCATGCCGTCTTCGCCGCACATCAAGCCGTAGCGACATTTACCAACCGCTAATTTGGCCCAGGCATTGGTGTAAACACGACCTAAGAATTCACGTGCGTCTTTGCCTTGGATATCGATCTTACCTAATGTAGAGGCATCTAGAATACCGACACTTTCACGGGTAGCTTTACACTCTCTGTTGAGTGCATCATGCATACTCTCACCAGCTTTCGGGAAGTACCAAGGGCGTTTCCATTGGCCGACATCTTCAAATTTTGCGCCATGGGCAATATGCCAAGGTTGCATGGCAGTATAGCGTTTTGGGTCAAATAGGCTGCCTACATCGCGACCTGCAATTGCACCAAACGTGATAGGTGTATAGTTGGGACGGAAGACCGTTGTACCCGTTTCAGGGATAGTCTTGTTCTGGAAATTGGCAGCGATAGCCATGCCATTAATATTACCAAGTTTACCTTGATCCGTACCAAAACCTAGCGCCGTGTAGCGTTTAACGTGTTCTATTGATTGGAAACCTTCGCGACAAGAAAGCTCGATTCCAGCTGCTGTTACATCATTTTGGTAGTCAACAAACTGCTTAGGTGCACGAGACGTAGGTTTTTTATGTGGCACTAAAAATAAAGGCATAGCAGGCGTGCGGCTTAAATCTTCGGCGCTAGGAACTGCAACAGTTACCTCGTTTAGGCCAAGTTCTTGTAAGGCAGTTAAGCCGGCATCAATACCTTGCTTGAGTACCGCACCTGTCTCGTAACAACCATTGATACCGCCAGCGGTAAGTTGCTCTTGAACGGTTGGTCCTGGAACAAAACCAATAATGTCCTCTTTCCATACTGGACGGCTACCGGTGTGGCATGACAAGTGTACAGCTGGGCTCCAGCCACCAGAAGATGCAACTGTGTCCACCTTCCATTTTGCAGCAGGCCCTGCAACTGCACTTCCATCAGCGTTTATGGGCGCAATGGTAACTGCTTTAACGCGTTTGCTACCGTGTACCTCGGTAATCGCCGAGCCAGAAATAATTCGAATACCGCGAGCTTGCATTTCATCCACACAGCGTCCTTGGACGTTGGCACGGGTATCAACGACAGCGCTAACTTCTCGACCAGCATCGTGCCAGTCGATTGCAGCTTGGTAGCCATAATCATTGGTTGTCATGACTACGAGATTTTTGCCTGGGGCAACACCATAACGATTGATATAGGTAGAAATTGCGGTGCTTGTCATGCAGCCAGGTAAGTCGTTGTTACCAAAAACAAGCGGTCTTTCTTGTGCGCCAGTGGCCAAAATAACACGTTTTGCGCGCACGCGATGCATGCGTTCACGTACTTGGTTCGCAGGCGCTTGATCGCCAAAGTGATTGGTGCAGCGCTGGTGTATAGTTAAGAAGTTCTGATCGTGATAGCCATTGACAGTTGAGCGAGGTAGCAATAATACATCTGCAAAGGTTGCTAACTCGGACACAACTTCAGAGACCCACTCAGCGGCTGGTTTACCATCGATGATCTGTTTGCTATCAAGCAGGCTACCACCGAATTCGCTTTGTTCGTCGGCGATGATAACGCGGGCACCACCACGGGCTGCTGTTAATGCGGCAGCTAGACCAGCAGGGCCTGCTCCAACAACAAGTACGTCGCAAAACTGATTGATTTTATCGTAGGTATCGACATCGTTTTCATAAGAAGAGCGACCAAGGCCGGCAGCTTTACGAATAAAGGTTTCGTAAGTTTCCCAAAGCGATTGAGGAAACATAAATGTTTTGTAATAAAAGCCAGGAGGCATCATCTTGCCACCAATCTTGCCCACTAGGCCCATGGCATCAACATTGACGTTGGGCCAGCCATTGGTTGAACTCGCAACTAGTCCCTCAAATAATTCTTGCTGGGTGGCGCGAACGTTTGGGGTTTGGGTTGCTTCACTAGACCCCAACTGAATGACTGCATTTGGCTCATCAGAACCCGCGGTAACAATGCCGCGAGGGCGGCTATATTTGAAACTGCGACCAACGATGTCAACACCATTCGCCAACAGCGCTGATGCTAACGTATCACCTTGGTAGCCAGTATAGCTAACATTGTTGAACACAAAGTAAAGGGGTTTGCTTCGGTCGATACGACCTCCGCTTTTGAGGCGGTTATCTTGGCTCATCATTCCGCTCCTAAGACTGTGCTGTTACAGACGGTTTTTCACCGATCTTGTAAGTTTCTTTAATTTCGTAAGTCACAGTGTCACGGGTCATATTAAAGAATTTGCGACAACCCGCAGCATGGATCCAAAGTTCATGGTGGATGCCACGAGGGTTCTTTCTGAAATAAAGATATTCACCCCATTCAGCATCGCTACATGCTTCAGGATCGAGTGGTCTCGCTAGGTGAGCCTGGCCCTTGCTGTGAAATTCTTCTTCTTCGCGGTACTCAGCACAATGAGGACAAAAAATATGTAACATCGAAAATTCCTCCTAGTGTGCTACGCCAGCAGCGCCGTGCTCATCAATGAGCGCGCCGTTGTGAAAGCGGAACATAGAAAATGGTTTTGCAAGCTCGTGAAGTTCGCCCTTAGCAAGGCAAGATGCAAAAACGTGACCCGAGCCTGGTGTGGCCTTAAAGCCGCCAGTTCCCCAACCGCAGTTAAAGAATAGATTTTTAACCGGTGTATCGCTCAAAATTGGGCAGGCGTCTGGACAGGTATCAACAATACCGCCCCATTGACGGTTCATACGGACACGGCTAAAGATTGGGAATAATTCCAAAATGGCTTCCACCGTGTGCTCAATCGTTGGGTATGAGCCACGTTGTCCATAGCCGTTATAGCCATCGATACCTGCGCCAATGACTAAATCACCTTTATCGGATTGGCTGATGTAACCGTGAACATGGTTAGACATGACCACAGTATCTAAAATTGGTTTAATGGGTTCAGAAACGAGTGCTTGAAGTGGGTGCGATTCTAGTGGGAGATCGAAACCGGCCATATTGGCAAGTACGCTAGAATTACCAGCGACCACGCAGCCTACGCGATCAGCTTTGATATCGCCATAGCGATTGGTTTTAACACCTACGATAGTGCCATCTTCAATAATCATGTCGACGACTTCTGTTTGCTGGATAAGATCCACACCGAGTGCGTCTGCTGCACGAGCATAGCCCCATGCGACAGCGTCGTGACGAGCGACACCTGCGCGTGGCTGCCAAGATGCGCCAATAATCGGATAACGAGTATTTTCAGAGCAATCCATTATTGGTACGATTTCTTTGATTTGTTTAACATCAAGTACTTCGCCATCGATACCATTTAAACGGTTTGCATTAACGCGGCGCTGAATGTCACGCATATCCTGTAATGTGTGACCAAGATTCATTACTCCGCGCTGAGAAAACATGACGTTGTAGTTAAGGTCTTGTGACAAGCCTTCCCAGAGTTTCATCGCATGTTCATAGAGGTGTGCCGCAGCATCCCAAAGATAATTTGAGCGAACAATAGTCGTGTTACGTGCGGTATTGCCGCCACCAAGATAGCCTTTCTCGATAACTGCTACGTTAGTGACACCATGACATTTAGCAAGATAATAGGCTGTTGCAAGGCCGTGACCGCCGCCGCCAACTACGATGACATCGTATTTGTCTTTTGGCTTAGGGTTGCGCCAAGCACTCTGCAAATTTTCATGGTGGCTAA
>JALRIU010000031.1 GCA_023255355.1 Pseudomonadales bacterium
CTTTCCTTTTCTTATACTTTATTTATCATCTTGACAAAATATACGCATATAATGGGTTATTTACGGGATATAATCGGCAGGTGATTTTTGTAAATCCACCCTACCCTGATCGACCAGAATACCAAACGCAGAGGTCACCAAAGATTTTGTCATCGAATACCACATGTGACGATCATGCCGTGACATACCATTAAAGTACTGCTCAAAAACCAGTTCATCGCCTTGCAGAACCACCAGACCGTCGGCATGGTGTTCGGCGAAGACCTGTGCAAAGGCGCGTTGCTCATCCACCTTGACGTCGGCTAGCGAGTGCATGATGTTTTCTTTGAATGGCATAAACTCACCTGCCCGTGCGATCATCGCTGTCGGCATCACGCGTGATGCATGATGAAAGCCCCATTGGCTGTAGGGTGACTGCATATAATTGGCGTGCACTACTTGACCATCACGTTGCGGTGGCACTGTGTCCATTATTTGCGCAATTGCAGGTGTAGCTATTGCGAAACTAAGACTGAGCAATTTAATTATTTTCATTTTTTTATACCTCTTGCTACTACTTTACTTGAACATTTGCTTGGGTAAAGGCAAATTACGTCACATTAATTTTTTATACGTTTGACCGATACATTTTTCTTTAAAGGATACCTCATGTTTAAACCAATTTTTTTAGCGACCTCCTTGGTGCTATTAAATGCCCAAGCCATGGCAAACAATGTAATCCTAATTATTGGCGACGGCATGGATGATCAGCAAATCTCAATCGCACGCAATTATTTACAAGGTGCGCAAGGCCAATTAGTGCTCGATAAAATGCCGGTGCGCGGTTCGGTCAAAGTCATTACCGTAGACGAAGACAATCCTAGCAAAAAAGTTTATGTCGCCGACTCAGCCAATAGCGCGTCGAGTATTGCGACCGGCGTTAATACCTCGCGAGGCAGAATTAGCAGTACCGCCAAAACCAACCAACACCCTGTCACCATTATGGAGTTAGCCAAAGCCAAGGGGTTGGCTACTGGGGTTGTCTCAACCGCAAGCGTCACCGATGCCACACCGGCTGCGTTTATCAGTCATAGCAAACATCGTGGCTGTGAAGGCCCAGAGCAAATGGAACCGGGCAAGCTCTTTTATGGCATGTACAAATTAGATTGCGATAGCGATGGCCGAGCCAATGGTGGCAAAGGATCCATTGCGGAGCAAATCGTTATGGGGTCCACCGATGTGGTCCTAGGTGGTGGCTTAAAGCACTTTGATCAAGAGAGCGACTACGATAGTGAGCACCTGCTTACCAAGGCTCGCGTCAATGGCTTTAGTGTATTGCAAGATGCTCAAGATCTGGAAAACATCGAAGGCGATCGCTTGTTAGGGCTGTTCTCACCATCCACCATGCCTGTTATATGGCAGGGAACCAAGGGCGCCAAGGCCGAAAAAATTAACGGCGATTTAAAGGCGTTTTCTTGTGAACCCAATTTAGGTTTTAACGGTATGCCAACCTTACAAACGATGACCGAAAAGGCTCTCAATACCCTTGCTCGCAATGATGATGGTTTTATCTTAATGGTCGAGTCAGCATCGATCGACAAACAATCTCACTACCGCAATCCCTGTGGCCACATCGGCGAACTGAAACAGTTAGATGAGACCGTGCAGTTTGTTTTAGATTTTGCCAAATCGCACCCAGATACCCTAGTACTCGTCACAGCCGACCATGGCCATGCAGCACAAATTGTGCCTGCGGGATCGTTATTTGGCGGCCAAAGCACGTCACTCGGCCGTGTTGCCTTAGTGGATACCCCCGAGGGTTCTCAAATGGCGATTAACTACGCAACCAGCGAAGGCCAAGCCGAAGAACATACTGGCGTTAACGTACCTATCTTTGGAAATGACGTGGCTGAAGGCTTGGTGCCGAGCAACCTCGAACAGACCGATATTTTTTCTATTATGAAGGGATATTTGGACCTATAAAAAAGCCCGCAAAATGCGGGCTATATTCTTTTAGCTTCTGTTAACGAGAAGTGATATCAACAAGGTTTAGCGAACTTGGGGTATAAATACCCGTTGCTTTAAATTCTATCATCGGCTTTTCATCGCTTCTTGCCTGAGTGTTATCAGGCGAAACCACCTCTGACGGTGTGAACTCAGCCTTGGGGATGATCAAGATAACACGACGGTTTTGGGCACGGCCTTGCTCAGAGGTATTGTCTGCGATGGGCTGGCTTTCGCCCATGCCTCTGGTTTCAATCTGCTCGGGATTCACTCCATACTTCTCAACCATTTGGTTTGCAACAGCCTGAGCACGTTTATCAGACAACCATTGGTTGTACTTTTCTGAACCGGTATCGTCAGTATGACCCTCAATGATCACCCTCACATTACTGTTTGCTTTCAAGATATCAGCCGTATTGGAAATTTCCATATCGTGTGCAGATTCGATAATCGATGAATTGTGTTTGAAGGTAACATTGAGTTCGACCTCAAGGCCTTTGTCTGTTTGAACGTAACGATCATTTTGCATAATGCTAGCAAAGAGGGCTTCTTTATCGATGACCAACTCGTCAATAACTTCTAACGGGCACAGCATGTAATCGTCAGACGCAGGGCTAGTAATGTCGTCGGCATGACGCTCGAGTTTGCTGTCGCCATATGATGAAATCAACATTCCCATAGCCGCTAATGTGCGTGCTTGGGTGTACACCAAATCATGTTCGGCATTGACTAATGCACGGCGAGTTTCAAAATATTCGTTTTCGGTATCTAATAAGTCCAACAGGGTGCGCTGACCGATATCAAATTGAGCGCGATAAGCAACACGCGCCTTACTGATGGCAAGTTGGTTATCATCTAAAAATACCAACTTTTCTTTTAACGAATTGATATTGTTATACGCAATCATGCTCTCTTGCCTAACATCGCGGCAGGCTTCAATGCGTTTTTCTTGGGCATAATTTCGACGGCTAGCAAACTGGCGCTTTTCAGCCATATCTGAGCCACCGTTATAAAGATTGTAGGTAAGCACCAATTCAGCGGAACGGTCTTTGTAGTCACCAGGCACCCCTAGGCGATCTTTTTCATGGCTTTCACGCAAGCGAAGATCAAGCTTGGGCATAAACGCCGCGTTCTTCATTTTTAGCTCAGACTGGGTAGCGTATAAGAACTCAACCGTTGACAACAAGAAGGGGTTTTCTTGGTAAGCGGTTTTCAGCACAGTATCACGCGAATCGGGAATACCCGTTGTATCCAAATATATGGGCGATAAGCTTTGCTCAGGCAGATAGCCCACAATACGTTGGAAACGTGCGGACACATCGTGCAAATTAGTCAGCTCGGTCAATAGATTGGTTTCTGCCAAAGACAAACGACCATTTGCCTGCTCAAGATCCACACCGCGGCTCACGCCCTGTTCGGCACGCTTCATAATTTGGTCATAGATTTTGCGGTGTTCGACGTAGTTGTCTTTGGTCAGCTCTAACAGAATTTGTTCGCGGGCGACATCAAGATATGCCTTGGTCGCTTCTAGCGCGGCCTCTTCGACGGCATTTTTAAATTCAAAGTAACGGGCACGTTTTTCATGGCCAAGACGCGCTACTTGATGACGCGTTTCAAAGCCATCGAACAACATTTGCGTTAGGGTCAGGCTAATTTTTTGTGGCTCGTAATCAAACTCTGCAAGGCCAGGGCGAGTAGTCCATTGCTTGCCCGCACTTGCCTCAAGATCAATGCTCGGATAATAGCCGCCCTTGGCGACCCGCTGTTCGTTTTCAGCTGCTTCAAATGAGTGCCACGCCGCTTTTACCGAAGGGTTATTAAGCACGGTCTCACGAATGATTTCTCGATAATCACCCAAGCTATCTGCTTGAGATTGCATTGATACCAGTAAGACGGCTCCTAATGCAGTGAGGGTTTTGATAACTTTCATATAACTATCCATGGCCGATTTGCAGTTTTTATATGCTTATAGTTATAGACGATATTTATAAAAGTGCACAAAAAAATGTGAACTAGCCCACAAAATTTTTATTTTGGGTC
>JALRIU010000079.1 GCA_023255355.1 Pseudomonadales bacterium
CCATTGACCTTGGTAAAAATGAACAAAAGGCACCGGCGTATACTACGATTAATCCCAACGGCCGTAGTCCAACCATCGTCGATAAAGCCAATGGTGATTTTGCCGTGTTTGAAAGTGGTGCCATCTTGCTGTATTTAGCCCAGCAAACAGGCCAATTTTGGTCTCAAGATCCAAAGCAACAGTCGGTGATTACGCAGTGGTTAATGTTTCAGATGGGCGGTGTTGGGCCGATGATGGGACAAGCCAACGTATTCTACCGCTATTTTCCAGAGAAAATCCCTGCTGCCATTAATCGTTATCAAAGCGAGGTACGCCGTTTGTTTGAGGTCTTAAATAAACGCCTAGGCGAGGCGACGTATTTAGCGGGGGATGATTACACGATTGCCGATATTGCGACCTACCCATGGGTGCGTGGTTATAAATGGTCGGGTGTTAATATTGAAGGGCTGGACCATCTGCAACGTTGGTTAAACGCTATCGAAGTGAGACCTGCGGTCAAAATAGGTATGGATATTCCCTATCGTATGTCAGATGTTCTCAAAGATGAGGATGGTGACAAGGCCGAGCAGTTTATCAAGTCAGCACGCACCATGGTGCAAGGTCTTAACAATGAATAAGATCACCCTGTTGATGATCGTTCTGGCGATTACAGCCACCTATTTTGGTGTATTCGGCTGGTTTCTCGCCTTTATGTTTGTGTTTTATATTGGTGCGCGTACATGGCTTAAGTTTGAAGAGCCGACACCTGAATCAAAGGAAACTACCGAAGAGAAAGCATGCGAAGAGTCCTCCAAATAGCGTCAGCCTTATTGCTCGTTTTCAGCCTAACCGGCTGTGGCATGACCTTTGTCTACAATAACTTATCGCTGTTAACTCCATGGTTAGTGGATGATTTTATTAGCTTTAATAGCGACCAAAAAAAGGCGTATCAAACCCACCTGAAGACACTGCATCAATGGCATCGGCAGAATGAACTGCCTGAGTATCGTCAGTTGCTTGAGAGTATTCTTAAGGATTTAGATAAAGACGCGCTCAATACAGACAATTTTGGTGAGCATATCTTTCAAATGCGGCGCCGCTGGGAGGTTTTGGTGCAGCAAGCCATTCCTGCCATGACTGAAATGGCGTTAACGTTGAGCGAAAAACAAGTCGAAGAACTGCTCACCAAACTCGAAAAGTCCAACCAAGAACGACTCAAAGAAAGTGAGGACATGTCGTTTAAAGACAGACAGCGTCGCTTGCTTGGCAATATCAAAGATTGGATGGGCAAATTATCCGATGAACAAACCACATTAATTCATGACTATGTGACGCCTGAAAATCAAGATGCGCGTCTAACTGTGGCTGCTCACCGACGTTTTCAAGAACGACTCGGCGAGGTATTAAAACAGCGTCAAGCGGATGATTTTAAACCACAGTTTGCGGCCATTTTAGCCGATCCTTTAGATTCTGAAGAAGGTACAGCCTTAAACGAATATCGCAGGGTTAATTTTAACCAACGGATTGAGTTGTATAGCCGTCTTTGGGTATTAGCCACTGACAAACAGAAGAGCAAGGTGCGTAAAAAAATTCAGGGTTATATCGATGATATTGATACCCTAGTAGCAAAAAAATAAAGGCCTTAACCGATGTTAAAAATTATTCAGGTATCGTTACTAATTTGTTTCTCGTTCTTGCTGGTTAATGCTCACGCCGAAGAGCAAAAACAAAGAGTGATTGTACTGACAGATATGGGCGCAGACCCAGATGATCGACAATCTCTAGTGCGTCTTTTGGTCTATGCCAACAAGATTGATATTGAAGGATTAATTCCCACCACTTCGGTATGGCGCCAGAACGTAATAAAACCTGAATTTATTGAAAAAACCCTCGATAGCTACGAAAAAGTTAGAGACAACCTCAACCTGCATGAACCCGGTTATCCAACGGCAGATTTATTACGCAGTAAAATCAGACTACCTAAAGTGCTGTATGGCATGGATGCGATCGGTGAGGGCAAAAGCTCGCCGGCGTCAGACCTTATCATCGAGCAGCTGCAAAACGACGATCCAAGACCACTTTGGATTTCGGTGTGGGGCGGCGTTAGCGTATTAGGGCAGGCGCTGTTTACCTTGCAACAAACATCAACCGCAGCAGAGCTGGCAAAACACGTTGCAAAACTGCGTGTTTATTCTATTTCTGATCAAGACAATAGCGCTACCTGGATCCGCGAGACCTTTCCCGACTTGTTCTACATAGTGAGCCCTGGCGATGATTACTTAAAAGCCACCTGGATTTCTATCTCGAGACAAATTGAGGGCATCGATAACACCAATGTCAGCAATGCATGGATCAGTGAAAATATTCAACAAAATCATGGTCCACTAGGTACGGATTACCCAGATATCGCCTGGGGAATGGAAGGCGATACACCGTCATTTATGTATTTAATTCCCAATGGTTTAAACAGCCCAGAACATCCCAATTGGGGCAGCTGGGGAGGTCGCTATGAGTTGCGCATACCTGCCTTTGAAACAATTACTGATGGTCACTCAGAAATTAAGCCAGAACCCGTTACGAGACCCATTTGGACCGACACCCAAGACTCATGGACACCCTATGTCTTGCAGTCCTTTGGCCGTGCGGTCACTAAAATGGACAAACAATATACAGGCAATCGTGTGACCTTATGGCGCTGGCGAGAAGATTTTCAAAATGATTTTGCAGCGCGTATGGATTGGTCCGTTAAAAACTATGCCGATGCCAATCATCCGCCGCTACCACAGTTGACCCATCCGAATAGGTTGGAGGTGACCTCGGGTGACATCGTGACCCTAGACGCGGGAGAAAGTACCGACCCGGATGGCGATAGCTTGAGTTATCTGTGGTTTAACTACCCCGAGGCCGGTAGCTATCAAATGCCGATTTCAATCGAAGGTGCAGAAAACATCCATCATGTTGAATTTAAAGCCCCTGATGTCGACACACCTCAGACGGCACATTTTATTTTACGCTTAACTGATAAAGGTACACCTCGGCTATCACGCTACCAGCGGGTCATTGTCAATATCAACCCTAGATAATCCATTTTTAAAGTAGATACTGGTGGTGTAATTCTTATTGCAACCGATTGCAATTTTGTAATTTTTATCCTACAGTTAGCTCCTTGTTTTGATCCCACTAAAAAAATAGGTCTACTATGCGCCTCTTAATCGTTGTTTTAGCCGCACTCAGCTTGTCCGTTTCAGCTGCAGATATCACTGTGACTTCCCCCGATAAGTCTATTGCAATGACGTTTACCGATAAAAATGAATTGGCGCAGTACGCTGTTTCATTCAACGGTAAAACGCTTATCCAAGATAGCAAACTGGGCTTTACCTTCTTAAAAGCACAACCGTTATACCGCGACTTTAAAGTAACTGAAATTAGTCGTGACAGTGTCGATAGTGAGTGGGAGCAACCCTGGGGTGAGCAACGCGTTATTCGTGATAACCATAACGAAGTGTTGGTGCGATTTGACCATTTGACAGACAAGGCCCGCTATTTCTTTGTTCGTGCTCGCGTATTTAACGATGGCTTTGGCTTTCGCTATGAGTTCCCAGATCAAGGCGAAAAGGTTATTACCCGCGAATTGACAGAGTTCTGGTTTACCGATTCTCACAAGGCAACCGCCTATTGGATTCCTGGTCAGGCACGTGAACGTCACGAATACGAATATCGCACAACGCCATTGCAACAGATGGAAGGCATTGTAAATACGCCTGCCACAATCGTTTACGATGACGGCACCCATGTGGCTATCCACGAAGCTGCCTTGGTAGATTTTGCCGGCATGAGTCTCAAAAAAGAACAAACTGGCCGCTTGGTTGCAAAATTATCGCCACGTGCTGACGGCACAATGGTGCGTAAATCCGGCGCCTTCAATACGCCATGGCGCATGGTGTTAGTAGGCGATGAAGCCACTGATCTGGTTAACTCCTATGTCATGCTTAACCTTAATGAGCCAAACAAACTTGGTAACGACTTATCCTGGATCGAACCTGGTAAATACGTCGGAATTTGGTGGTGTATGCATATCGATCTATGTACATGGGGGCAACTAGATGGCGCGGGTAAACCAACAGGCATTCATGGTGCAACCACTGAGCGTACCAAGCATTACATGGATTTTGCAGCTAAATATGGTTTTGATGGTGTTTTAGTAGAAGGCTGGAACGTGGGCTGGGATGGCGACTGGATTGCCAATTCTGAACTGTTCTCTTTTACCCAAGCCTATGATGATTTTGATATCAAAACAGTCAGCGATTACGGTAAAAAATTAGGTGTTCGTTTGATAGGTCACCACGAAACCTCTGGTGGTATCACAAACTACGAAGCACAAATGGAAGACGGTTTTGCGCTCTACCAAAAAATGGGTGTTCGCCAAATCAAAACTGGTTATGTGGCCCACGGTCAAAATCTGAAGCGTAAAGACGCCGATGGTGTTATGCGTTACGAATTTACCGACAGCCAAGACGTGGTAAACCACTTTATCCATAACATAGCGACTGCAGCAAAATACAACATTTCTATCAATACGCATGAAAGCGTAAAAGACACAGGATTGCGTCGTACCTATCCAAACTGGATTGCCCGCGAATCAGCTCGCGGCCAAGAATATAACTCTGGCTGGGGCGCGCCTAATCAGCCAGAACACCTCGCAATAATGCCCTATACCCGTATGTTAGCTAGCCCAATGGACTTTACGCCTGGGATATTTGACTTCGAGTACAAGCGAATTAACTTCGGTGGTGAAGAGCATGGCTTGCAAAAGCATATGCGTCCGCAAACAACATTAGCCAAGCAACTGGCTGAATACGTTGTGCTATACAGCCCAATCCAGATGGCAGCAGACTTGCCTGAAAACTATGAAGCCAAGCTCGAACCCTTCCAATTTATTTTAGATGTCCCCACTGATTGGGAAGTGTCTAAAGCGATCCAAGGTGACGTTGGTGAATATATAGTACAGATTCGTAAGGAACGTAAGGCTCGTCAATATTCAGGTAATGATTGGTATCTTGGTGCGTTGACCGACGAACAAGCGCGCGATATTTCGGTGCCATTAACTTTCTTGGATGCCGGCAAAACATATGAAGCACAAATATATCGCGATGGTGACGCTGCCCACTGGGCGGATAACCCCTATGACATCGTGATTGAAAAACGTCGTGTTACAGCAACCGATACATTGAATGTAAGATTGGCCGAATCAGGTGGCGTTGCGGTTCGTTTCAAAGCACTCTAATATCAGTATAACTAAATAGGCTTATACCTCGGAGTATGCAATGAAATTGAAAAATCTTACCGCAGCAACCATGTTGTTGTTCAGTGTGTCTTTAAATGCTCAGCATATGATGATGACGCCTTCGGCTGAAGGCGCCAAAGCGTATATCGTATCGCC
>JALRIU010000206.1 GCA_023255355.1 Pseudomonadales bacterium
GGTAAGGTAATCCTATAATTTTCATCTAAGCCCGAAGGGTGAGTCTCATGGATTAGCCGAATAAAGCGGTCTCCTTGAGGGATAGATAATTTTTTAATGCGGAAAACATTTTATCGCCCAATTTACAAGGGTTATGAACGATGGAAAGATAAGGCAAAAGGCTTTGAAAATGACGACGTGTACACGTAAGTACACGAGGAGTTTGAAAAGATTTTTAACACCGACTTAACTATCTATAGGCACAATATACAAACGTCGCGAGCGATGAGGTTTCGAGGCAAATGTTTTTGAAAAAGCGCAGTGTATACGTCATACATGAGGATTTTGAAAAAACATTTAACAAAGAAACCTCAAGCGCAGCAGTTTGTATCAATCGCCGATAAAACCACCCGTCTGCCTCTTCCACAACCTCGCATAAACCCCACCAAACTCCAGCAACTCCTGGTGCGTCCCCTGTTCTACGATTTTCCCCTCATCCATCACCACTAACCTATCCATGGCGGCTATGGTTGATAGTCTGTGGGCTATGGCGATGACGCTTTTGCCTTGCATTAACGTGTAGAGACTCGACTGAATGGCGGCCTCGATTTCTGAATCGAGGGCTGAGGTTGCTTCATCAAGCACTAGAATGGGTGCATCTTTTAACAGCACACGCGCTATGGCAATACGTTGACGCTGGCCACCGGAGAGTTTCACCCCGCGCTCGCCAACTTGCACGTCATAGCCAGTATTTCCATCGGGGTCACGCAGTTGCATGATAAAGTCGTGGGCTTCAGCTTGTTTGGCTGCTGCGATCATGTCTACTTCAGAGGCATCGGGGCGTCCGTAGAGTATATTTTCGCGCACGGTGCGATGCAGTAGCGAAGTATCTTGCGTCACCATAGCAATATTAGCACGCAGGCTTTCTTGCTGTATGTCAGCGATATTTTGACCATCGATAGTTATTGAGCCTTGGGTAACATCATAGAATCGCATCAGTAGGTTTACTGTGGTGGATTTACCGGCGCCAGAGCGCCCTACTAGACCTACCTTTTCTCCGGGTTGAATATCTAGCGTTAATTTATCGATGACCTTGCGGTGGGCATCGTACTGGAAATCCACCTGATCAAAATGTATCGCACCTGCATTGACGCTTAGCGGTTTGGCGTTGTCTTTATCGATCACTGTTAGCGGTTTGGAAAGGGTCTCCATACCATCCACGACGGTACCGATATTTTCAAAAAGGGCGCTTACTTCCCACATAATCCAGTGGGCCATACCATGCAGGCGAAGCACCACGGCTATTGCAATAGCAATATCACCGACTGTCACTAAATCATGCAACCAAAGATAGATGGATAACACCCCGGTAGCGAATGTCAACAGATGGTTAATAATCTGAACGCTGACATTGAGACCGGTGGCTAAACGCATTTGTCGATAGACGGTCTGCATAAACCCATCCATGCTATCGCGAGCATACTCTGCCTCACGATCGGTATGCGAGAACAACTTTACGGTGCTGACGTTTGAATAGGCATCGACGATACGCCCGGTCATATCAGCGCGAGCATTGGCCTGGGCAATCGATACATTTTTAAGTCTGGGCACAAACTTAAATTGGATCATGATATAGCAGGCAAGCCAGGTTAACATCGGCAACATAAGTAGCCAGTTCGACTGGGCGACCATCACTACTGCACTGACAAAATACACGCTGATATAGACCAACACATCGAGTAATTTCATCACCGATTCACGCACCGCCAGGGCTGTTTGCATCATTTTTGCAGCAACACGACCGGCAAAATCACGCGCATAAAAATCAACGCTTTGGCGTAATAAATACTGGTGTGCACGCCAGCGAATCGACATGGGATAATTACCCAATAAACTCTGGTGTGACACTAAGCTGTGCAGCGCAGTAAGTATCGGCAAGATAAATAAGGGTACCGACCCCATCCATAACAGGGTTTGCCATTCATTAGCGAGAAAGGTTTTTTTATCGCTTTCGGCAAGCCAATCGACTAGACGTCCCATAAAACTAAATAACGTGACCTCAAACATCGCCACCATTGCTGTCAGAAAAGACAGCACAATAAGCGGCACAATAAAGCCACGGCTATAGAAAAGACAAAAGGCCAGTATGGTATTGGGCGGCTGTTCTAGATAGCTATCAGGAAAGGCCTTGGTTAGTCGTTCAAAGTGTTTATACATACTAAATTAATTGACCTTGGGGATGGTACAACGACACCTTATCACCGATTGCTATTTCACCTGATTGAACGATTTTGCAGCAAAAACCACCATAGCCCATCATGCTTACAAAACCACCAGGGCCAAGGTGTTTTTCCATACGCTCACAGGGGTCGCATAATGCACCGACATCAAACACCGCATTCCCTATAGCTATTTTCTGGTAGCGCAACGCATTTAAATTAACGCCCGATACTACAATATTACGACGCAGTTCTGCAGGATCGATACTGCGGCCAATTTGCTTTTCAATTTGCTCGATAAACTCGCGCGAAATAATGGTGACTTGCCTACCTGAGCCGGGCGTTTTATCCATGCGATGATCGCCTTGAAGTCCTCGATTGGCTTCTGCAAATGTTGATTGAGGGCAAACTAGATCTTCAAACCTTGCTGGCCTTGTGCCTATCCACTCAACCCTGCCAACTGGCACGGTATCTCTATAGCGTTCGAAAAGTTTTTGAACGTCCATTCGACCTCGTTATTCGCTATCGGTTCTGATATCAAGCTGAATGTCGCCATCCCACTCGAAAACATGAATTTCAATAGGTGAGCAACATACTCGACAATCTTGTATCAGTTGCTGACCGATATCACAGCTTGTATCCACTGCAATATCATTCGACTGTTGGCAGTAGGGACAGTAAAAATCGCAATCAATAATCTCCATCCCGAGCTGCCTTAGACTTTTTGAGCCTTTAATTTACTTAAATCGACTTGCTTGTCAGCATGATATGAAGAGCGAACCAACGGCCCACTTGCCACGCTTAAAAAGCCCATTTGCTCGGCAATGTCTTTCAGCTCAGCAAACTCATCAGGGTGTACCCAACGATCAATGGGGTAATGGTTTTTACTAGGCTGCAGGTACTGACCAAGAGTCAACATATCAATATCGTGAGCGCGCATATCCTTGAAGACCTCAATAAGCTCTTCTTTGGTTTCACCCATACCCAACATCAAGCCGGTTTTGGTAAGCACATCAGGGTTACGCTCTTTGTATTTTTTCAACAAATCGAGTGACCACTGGTAATCTGACCCGGGACGCATTTCTTTGTAAAGACGCGGAATAGACTCTAAATTATGGTTAAACACATCAGGCGGCTCGTTGCTCAAAATATCGAGCGCAATGTCCATCCGGCCACGAAAATCTGGCACGAGTACTTCAACTCTAATACCTGGCGAGCGTTCGCGCGTTTCACGTATACAATCGGCAAAATGTTGAGCTCCGCCATCGCGTAAATCATCACGATCGACTGACGTTACCACAACGTATTTCAAACCCATATCGGCAATAGCTTCAGCCAACTCACGCGGCTCATTTTCATCCAGCGGCAGCGGACGACCGTGGGCAACATCACAGAATGGACAGCGACGCGTACAAATCTCACCCATAATCATGAAAGTTGCCGTCCCGCCACTAAAACATTCACCCAAATTAGGACAGTTGGCCTCTTCACAAACCGACGCTAATTTGTGCTTGCGTAAGCGTTCTTTCACCTCGTTAATCGCAGGACTAGCGCGCATTTTAATACGCATCCATTCGGGCTTGCGGGGAGCCTCCTCAGTGGGAATAATCTTCACTGGAATGCGGGAAACTTTGTCATAACCTCGCAATTTTTCTCCAGCTACTACTTTTTTAGGGGTTTCGTTACTCATGTCGTTTCTCAATAAGGCAACTGGTCGCTTGTGGCAACCTCATCAGTGATCGTCGTGTTGAGTTGAGCTGCCAATACCGCAGCCAATCGCCCTTCTAAATAGTCTAGCGAAGGGGTTTTATCACCCAATAGCTCGCGCATGCAGATCACTTGCATACCCTGATAGCCACAGGGGTTAATTCTTAAAAAGGGCTCCATATCCATATCAACGTTCAAACTTAAACCATGATAGGAACAACCCCGTTTTATACGCAGCCCTAATTGGGCAATTTTGGCATCGCCAACATACACACCCGGTGCGTCAGCTCTAGCCCTAGCGCTAATATCAAATTCAGCGAGCACTTCAATAATGGCGTTTTCAATCGCACTCACCAAGTCACGCACGCCATAGTCAGCGCGCTTAATATCAAATAATACGTAACCCACGATCTGCCCAGGGCCATGATAGGTTACTTGGCCACCACGATCAGACTGCACCACCGGAATATCTCCAGTGAGCAACAAGTGCTCTGGCTTACCCGCTTGTCCTTGGGTAAACACCGCGGGATGCTGTAAAAACCACAATTCATTTTGGGCGTCAGCATCGCGTTGCATGGTGTAACGCTGCATTGACTCAAAAACATCTTGGTAGGGTAATTGATCGAAATGTCTGACCAGCACTTACATCACCATGGTAACGAGACCCGTGTCCTTCAATCCTTGGTGGAGTGCTTCTAATTGCTCCGGGCCGGTGGCAATAATAGTGACGGTCAGTGAACTAAATGTCCCTTTACTGCTCTGCTTTAGATTCACACTTGCACGATCATAATCGGGCGAGTGTATTTCAACCACACTGAGCACGGTATTGTGAAACTCTTCGCATTGACGCCCTAATATCTTGATCGGGTAGTCACAGGGAAATTCAATTTTTACGTTTGCCGGATCGACATCTGCCATTAGATTGCACCAAACAACTGCATAAAGAATAATTTGATTGCGTCAATCATGCGCCCAAAGAAACCGGCTTCAGCTACGTTTTCCAATGCCACAATTGGCAACGTCACAATGCTTTCGTCGTTTAGTGTGACAATCAACTCACCTAAACTTTGACCCTCGCTAACACCACCTTTGATAATTTTATCAATCGTCATAGTCGCCTTGAGATCGTCACGCGCGCCACGAGGAATGGTAACTGATACGTCTTTAGCAATTCCTAAACGCACCGATGAACGCTCAGCACCCCATAGACGGGCCTCGGTCAATTGCTCGCCAGCCTTGTATAGCTGAGGAGTTTCAAAGAATCGGAAACCGTAGTTTAACAATTTGCTTGATTCGACTTGTCTTGCATTTTTACTGCTAGTACCCATCACCACCGAGATCAAACGCATGCCGTTTTTCTCTGCTGAAGTAACTAGACAGTAGCCAGCGGCATCAGTATGGCCGGTCTTGAGGCCATCAACGCCTAACTGTCCACCGAGCAAACTGTTACGATTGGGGGTACGAATGCCATTGAAGGTAAAGCTGCGCTCGCTATAGATTTTATAGTCTTCAGGAAAATCATTAATGATCGCCTTTGCTAAAATCGCCAAGTCGTGGGCTGAGGTAAAGTGGCCTTCGGCGGGTAAACCATGCGAGTTCATGTATTGCGTATTATTCATACCAAGCACGGCAGCATGCTGGTTCATCACATCGGCAAACGCACCCTCGCTACCTGCCAAGTGCTCTGCCACAGCAACCGAAGCATCGTTGCCGGAACTAATGATAATGCCGCGGTGTAAATCTTCCAATGATACTTCGGTACCAACCTCGATCCACATCAAAGACGAACCTTCAAATACGGGATTTTGCGCCCAGGCATTTTTAGAGATTTTCACCTTGTCAGACGGTTTTACATTGCCGCGTCCCATTTCGTAAGACAGGATGTAACTGGTCATCATCTTGGTCAAACTAGCGGGCGGGAGTCGTTCGTCAGCGTTATATTCTGCAAGCACCGCACCACTTTTTGCATCTAACAACAGATGAGCGGTGGCCGCAATATCTGGTGGCGATGGAATCAAACTAGGGGCGGCCTGGGCTGTCGCAGATGACGCTGCTGCTAAAGCCAAGATAGAGCAAGTAAGTATATTACGCAGTCGAATCAACATAGTGTTTAAACCTCCTTTTTAGTGCACGCAGTGTATCAAAAACTCTTACGCCGCGCGATGCTTAGCGCGGTCAATCCAAGAAGTTATCACTACAAACTTAAGGACGAATCAAGATGGGAGCTGAGAATCCTGCTGCAACGATCGCTTGTATCAGTTTATCTGTAGTCACAAAGTCAGAAATGGGGCCTATCTTGGCTCTAAACACCTGTGATTGCTGCTCGATAAAGCCAACTTTACCTACTTTGGCACTGATATCGGCCAATACTTTCTCTGCCCTAGCGCGCTCAGAAAATGCACCTAGCTGTAAAAAGTAACCTTTTTGCAAAGGCGACTCGTTTAGGCTTGCCGGATCAATAACTTCAATACGCACCTTGGCAGTGCCCTGCGCCATATAGCCAAGTTTTGACGCAGCCGCATAAGATAGATCGATAATACGATCTGAATGGAAAGGCCCTCGATCGTTGATACGTACAATTCCAGAGCGACCATTCTCAAGGTTAGTCACTTTGGCATAACAAGGAATGGGCAGGGTTTTATGAGCCGCTGACATTTCATACATGTTAAAGGTTTCACCGTTAGAGGTTTTACGTCCATGAAACTTGGTACCATACCACGAGGCCAAACCCTCGGCTTTATAGCCGACAGGCGTTGGCAAAACATAATAGGTTTGACCGTTTACTTCATAGGGACTGCGGTTACCTGCCTTGGCAATCACCTCAAACCGCGGTATGGCATCACTTATATCGTCAGGATTCAATACCACCGGCGGCGCACCATCTTGGGAATGACGCACAGTACTGCAAGCGCTCAATACGAGCACTAAAAAAGGAAGAATTAAACGCATTATTTTAGTTCTTGGCTTAACTGATAGACCGCCATTGCGTACATCGAGCTATGGTTGTAACGGGTGATGACATAAAAGTTTTTCAGACCCATCCAATACTCTTCACCGTGCTTGGTACGAAGACGCATTGCCGTTGCCTCAAGATCATCGTCAAGACCTTCATCTTCAGCAGCAAAACCGCGTTCACGCAACTCACCGACAGTAAAATTAGGCTTGAGCGAATCATTTAACACAGACTCATCTAAGGTTGCATCAACCACGCCACGACTCACAACAGGAGCACCTTTCTGCCAACCGTGGGCGGCAAAATAATTGGCGACACTACCAATGGCATCGACTGGATTATTCAAAATATCAGCAATACCATCGCCGTCAAAGTCTACTGCATAACTGCGATAACTACTTGGAATAAATTGACCAAAACCCATAGCTCCCGCATAAGACCCCGTCAAAGCTAGGGCATCAAAATTTTGCTCCCGGACAAGGATAAAATACTGCTCTAATTGACCGAGGAAAAAGGCACTGCGTTTTGGGTAATCAAAACCCAGGGTTGCCAAGGCATCAACCACACGGTAGCTGCCCATAATCCCGCCATAGCGAGTTTCTACGCCGATAATCGCAGCCACGATATGGCGCGGCACGCCGTATTTTTCTTCTGCTTTAGCAAAGGTTGAGGCATATTTTGTAAGAAATTCCTTACCTTTATTAATGCGATTATCATCCATAAAAATTCGACGATATTCATACCAAGCCAAGCGTTTTTCAGCAGGGCGCGAAATGGCATCGATAATGGATTGTTTATATTCAGCTTGCTGCATAATAGACGTCACATAAGCGCGATCCATTTTATGCTCTTTAACCATGCGATCGATGAACTTTATCACCTCTGGCTCTTTGCTATAGTCCTTGGCTGAGGCATTGAATGCCAGCAAGCCCATGGTCAGCGCGATTACAAGGTGTATAAATTTCATAACGTTCTCCATCAATGCGCCAAACGGCGCTGTTCAGTACTGATTGCCATCAAAATACCAAAACCCATCATTAAGGTCACGAGTGATGTCCCGCCTTGGCTAACCAACGGCAATGGAACTCCTACCACAGGTAAAATACCAGACACCATGCCCATATTCACTAGCACATAGACAAAAAATGTTGAGGTAATTGCACCCGCCACTAATCGTGCAAAGGTCGATTGAGCAGACATACCAATGACGATACCCCGCACAAGGATCAAGCTGTACATCAACAGTAAAGCAATCACCCCTAATAAACCAAACTCCTCCGCCAGCACCGCAATAATAAAATCAGTATGACTTTCTGGCAGAAAATTAAGCGCTGATTGTGAGCCCTGTAACCAACCCTTTCCTTCGATGCCCCCAGAGCCAATAGCGGTCATCGACTGAATAATATTCCAGCCCGAGCCTAGGCGGTCGCTCTCAGGATCAAACAAGGTGAGTACGCGACGCTTCTGGTAGTCATGCATCACAAAAAACCACATAATTGGGGCAGCAATCGCGGCCAATCCACCGGCGGCAATCACATAACGCCACCCTAGGCCTGCAAAGAACAGACAAAACAGACCCGACGCTGCGACCAAAATGGCCGTTCCAAGGTCCGGCTGTTTGAAAATTAGCACCGCAGGCACCATTGCGATCGCAAGACTAATTAATACCACTCGAATTCTAGGAGGCAGAATACGGCTCGATAAAAACCAAGCTGTCGCCAACGGCATGATAAGCTTCATAATTTCAGAGGGCTGAAACCTAAAACCACCAATCTGCAACCATCTTTGCGCGCCTTTGCCCACCGTCCCACCAAACAACACAGCCACGAGCAACAATACCCCAAGCACATACACAAACGGCGACCAGCGTCGCATCATATCGACATTAATTTGCGCAACAAAAAACATGGCTGTATAGGCAATCATAAAAAACGCACCCTGGCGTTTAACCGTTTCAACGGATTGACCACTAGCGCTATACAAAACAAACAAACCAAAACCACTAATAATCAACAGCAAAAACAGCAATGCTGGATCGAGATGTAATCTATGCCATAGGCTTTTTTGTAAGCTTGCGTGGCCCCCCAAGGGCATTTGCCGGACAAAATCAGAGTTAGCCATCAATACCATCCAATGCAGCAAAATTAATTAATTCACCATTTTTATCGAGCAGATAGGTATCCATCATTTTTTTAGCAACACTGGCAGATTCAGAGCTATGTTCGACGTTTTCGATAACGACTGCCACTGCAATACGCGGGGCATCCGCTGGCGCAAATCCAACAAAAAGAGCGTGATCACGCTGCCTTGATGCTAGGGCTTTACTGTCGTATTTTTCACCCTGAGCAATACCCACAACCTGGGCAGTACCTGTTTTGCCCGCGATTTCGTAAGCGCTCTGTCTGGCCAACGCCCTCGCTGTTCCTCGCTGGCCATGAATTACATCTCGCATAGCCTCTTCAACCACCGCCCAATTAGATTGGCTCACTTCAAAGGTTTTGCGGCGCTTTGGCATTGGCGTGAAATCGTCCATTTTTTGAAGAACGCGGGGCTGAATCCACTCACCATTGTTGGCTAAAGCACTCACTGCCGAGGCCATCTGCATGGGCGTGGCCAGCATATAGCCCTGACCGATACCAATATTTAATGTCTCACCGGGAAACCAAGGCTGATTGTAGGTGCGCAACTTCCAGTCTTTAGAGGGCAACAAACCACCCCGCTCGCTGGTTAAGTCAACGCCAGTGGGTTCGCCATAGCCAAAACTGGCCATAAAATCATGAATTTTATCGATACCCAACTTGTAGGAAAGGTCATAGAAAAACACATCACAGGACTGGATGATCGCGTCAGCCACGTTGATTCGGGCAGCGTGCCCTTCACGTTTCCAGTCACGATAAAAACGGGTGTCGTTAGGTAATTGATACCACCCCGGATCGCGCACCGTGGTTTGCGGAGTGATCGTACCAAAGTGAAGACCCGCCAAGCCTAATATTGGCTTAACGGTCGAAGCAGGAGGATATTGCCCTTGCAGTGAGCGATTAAACAATGGGAGATCTGGCGAGTCGCGCAAAGCCGAATAATTTTTTGAGCTAATACCGTTAACAAATAAATTAGAGTCATAGCTTGGCGTACTGACAATGGCTAATACCCCGCCCGTGCGAGTATCAATAGCAATGGCAGAGCCGCGTCGGCCATCCAGCGCATCAAAGGCTGCCTTTTGAATATCTAAATCAAGATTAAGGGTGAGATCCTTGCCTGGTATTGGGTCAATTTGATCAAGTACTCGCAGGATTTTTCCGCGCACATCGGTTTCGACGTTTTGCGCACCGACGGTGCCATGTAACTGAGATTCGTAATAGCGCTCAATACCTAATTTGCCAATATTATAGGTACCGGCATAGTTCTCTTCATCAAGATTTTGTTGCTCTCGCTCATTGATACGACCAACATAGCCAATCACATGGGCAAACATATCGTCATAGGGGTAGTGCCTAACGAGTTGAGCGCGAATTTCCACCCCCGGCAGGTTATGCAACTCCACCGCCACTTTGGCCATCTCTTCTTCGCTAAGACCCACTTTAATTGGAACTTCCTCAAAAGGGCGATGACGCGACAAACGCACTTTAAAGGTCTCAACATCCTCATCAGACAGCCCTAACAAGCCCTGTAATTGCTCGATAGTGGACTGCATATCAGGAATACGTTCACTCACTAAGACTAGCGATTGCGCTGAAATATTTTCAGCTAATAAACGTCCTTTGCGATCAAAAATCAAACCACGTTTAGGGGGAACAGATTGCACATGCACCCGGTTTTTGTCTGACTCGGTTTGATAGCGCTGATATTGAATGACTTGCAGATAAAAATAACGACCTATGATGACAACAAAACAAATCGCCATAATTAGCAGAGAGGTGAAGGCCCGCCCCTGAAAAAGGGACGCTTCGGCGATGGGATCTTTCATGTAGCGCCGATCATGCTGCCACATTTAAATTAGCTCCTTGCCAACCTATGCTCGGTGATAGGGGTGGTTATTGTTAATTGACCACGCTCGGTACAACTGTTCGGCCAAAATCACCCTAACCAAGGGGTGAGGAAACGTTAACGCCGACAATGACCATTTAACTTCGGCCAGCTGTAAACAGGCCTGGCTAAGGCCGTCTGGCCCGCCGATTAATAAACTATAGTTACGACCACTCATTTGCCAATTTTTTAAGCGATCGGCTAACTCTTCAGTACTCCATGCGCGGCCTTTTACATCGAGGGCAATAACACCATCGCCTTTGCCAATTGCCGCTAACATGGCGTCGCTTTCTGACTGGATGGCACGCTGTACATCAAAACCCTTACCGCGTTTACCTAAGGGTAATTCCACCCATTCAATTTTAAGATCTGCGCCAAGACGCTTGGTGTACTCTTCACTGCCAACGTCTACCCACTTGGGCATTTTTGTTCCTACGGCAATGACGCGTAAACGCAAGTTTTACTCCGCGCTTGGGCCATGCGCCCAGAGTTTTTCTAAATCGTAAAAGGCGCGTGTTTCTGGCATTTGCACGTGAACTAATACCGCACCTAAATCGACCAATATCCAGTCGCCAGCGTTTTCACCTTCAACACCCAAAGGCAATTCACCACGCTTTTTGATTTCCATCACAACATTATCTGCCATCGATTTTACGTGGCGATTTGATGTCCCACTGGCAATGATCATGTAGTCGGTCATACCCGTCATTGCACGGACATCTAGCACGACGATTTCTTTACCCTTAAGACTATCAATAGCCTCGAACGCGATGTCGCGCATTTCTTCTGGGGTCATAAAACTTTTATTTACTGCCATCAGGCACATCTACCTATAAAGTTGTTGTTCGGCGACAAATTTCGACACAGCTTCAGGCAAGTACTGCACTACCGACTCACCAGCCGCTAGACTTGCACGAATTTGGGTGGAGGAAATTTCCCATGGGGTTAATTGTACACTAGTCAACGCGCCGCGACTGCATTGAATTGCATCGTCGTGGCTTTTAATTGCATTTGAATAATCAGAGGCAGCAAGATTTGGGGGTAACTCACCTGCCCGCCACATCACCACGATATTTGCTAGATCCAAAAAGTCATCACTGCGGTGCCAACGATCAAATTGGGCAAAAGCATCAGCGCCCATCACAAGGTTCAACTGCGCATCATCACCGTATTCATCTCGCAAGGACTGCAAGGTATCAATGGAATAAGACGGTCCTTGTCGACGCAACTCTCGGTCATCAGCGTGCAATACTGAGTGCGGCTGACAGGCAAGCTGCAACATCTGAAAACGCTGCTCAGCAGTGAGTTGAGGAGCAACACGGTGAACAGGCTGATAACACGGCACCATATGCACGCGAGCTAGGTGATACTGTTGGGCCAGTTCCAGGGCACTATGTAAGTGCCCATTATGGATGGGATCGAAGGTCCCGCCAAACAGTGCTATTCGTTGCATCTACTGACGAATATGACCGTCGCCAAATACGACATATTTCTGAGTGGTCAAGCCTTCTAAACCAACCGGTCCGCGCACGTGAATTTTATCGGTAGAGATGCCAATTTCGGCACCCAAACCATATTCAAAGCCATCGGCAAAACGCGTCGAGGCGTTAACCATGACCGATGAAGAGTCCACCTCGCGCAAGAAACGGCGCGCCAACATGTAATTTTCAGTCATGATGGCGTCGGTATGGTGCGAACCATAATGGTTGATATGGGCGATGGCTTCATCGATACCATTAACAATTTTGATCGACAAAATGGGTGCCAAATACTCAGTACCCCAGTCTTCTTCACTCGCTTGATACACTTGATCAGATATTTCACAAGTACGATCGCAACCACGTAACTCAACACCCTTAGCGAGGTACTCAGCGATCAAAGACGGCAATACTTGTTGGGCAACAGGTGCGTCAACTAGCAAGGTTTCCATGGTATTACAGGTACCATAGCGATGCGTTTTAGCATTGATTGCCACCGCGTGCGCCTTTGCAAGATCCGCAGTTGCATCGATATACACATGGCAAATACCATCAAGGTGCTTGATCACATTGACAGTGGCATTGCGGCTGATACGTTCGATC
>JALRIU010000233.1 GCA_023255355.1 Pseudomonadales bacterium
CAATTTTCTATACCCTCCTCATCACTCATGCCCTCACGATCACCGAACAGAGCAATGATATTGGTCAGCCCATTGGCAACGGCGAGATCAGCCTGCTTTTGCACCTCTGCAATCAGCTCACCATGATGCGAAATTTTGTTCCAGCCAATCGACGGGCCAAACATAAGTGAGCTATCAGGCGCTGGCGGCTTGAATGAACCGCCGCCAAAAATCATACAAGGAGTTATCCCATACCGTTTACATACGGGCCACTCCTTTTCATCAGCAAGATCAATACCCGTAATCCCCATATCGCGCAATTGCTGGCAAAAGCTCTCAATCGGAACATCGGCAAAACACCAACGTGCAACTGATTGCTTAAGACGACCTGCGGAATTTGATATTTGTGAAAGCATCAATCTGTTTCTCCACGGCGCGCCAAGACACCGGGTGCACTTTCATGCAAGAAAAAGGCAAAAACGCTACCAGCTAGCGTCAGTACCGCCATGATGATAAGAGGCGCTTCAAGACCATAGATATCAGCGGCCAATCCCGCCAAAGCTGGACCTCCGGCACCACCAATAATTTCACAGGTACCCATGCACAGACCAAACACAGTGGCCGCCATGGCCGGACTAACACTCTCAGAAGGTATTGTCGCCATAAAAAGCGGAAAAATACCGTTCAGCGCCCAGCCGAAGAAGAAAATCAACACCATACCAAAGTAAGCACCTTCATAGTAAAGCGCCCCAATGGGTAGCAGAAACGATAACAAGGGCATAAAGATCATAACCGGTTTGCGACCAATCAAATCTGAGATTCCCGGCGTAAGGAAACTACCAATAGTCGCAGATATGCCGAGTGTCGCCATCAGCCAACTAGCATCAGCCTGCGAGAAGCCTCGGACTTGGGTCAAATAAAGCGGCATGAAAGCCCAACAGATGACGAGATAAGCCACGAGCAGTATACCCAACACGACACAAACCCAGACGTTGCGCACCTGCATTGCCACAACAACGGCTGCAACCCAGTCTTGCATACCCTGCGAAAAAGATTTACTGGTTTTATTCTCATCATGCTTTGGCTTTTCAACCTTTGGCTCCTTGATAACAAACCACATCATCAAAGCGCACAAAATGCCAGGAAGCCCCGCAATATAAAATGCGTTACGCCAACCGTATTGCGTGGCCAACCACACCAAGACAACGGGAGCGACAAATGACCCCAATAGATTAGACGCGAAATTCTGCGCAAAACCTTGCGCTAAGCCACGCACTCGAGGGTTAACATCTCGGGCAACGATGGCATGACTAATGGGCATAACCCCGCCCTCGGCAAGACCCATCAAAATGCGAGCACCTACAAGTAGTGCAAAGGTACTAGCGAGACCAGTCAGCACGGAACAAAGAGAAAACGCAATAGTGGAAATAATCAACAGTACTTTACGATTTCCGATAGCATCAGACACCCGGCTCACGCCGAAAGCTGCGATTGCCCATGCGAACGAAAACACTGAAGCAATAAGACCTACCTGACTGTTAGACAGTTCAAGTTCTGGTTGCACGAAAGGCATCAAAAAGTTGAGCGCATTGCGATCAAAGAAAACGATACCAAAATTCAGACTTAGTAAGCCGACAAGCACTGCTTGGTAAGCAATCGAATGAGGGGTTTTAAATTGTGTGTCTTGCATAATTATAATCTTTTTATTAAGGGCCTATATTATTCATCTCAAAGCGAACGTCAAAGCCCAGACCCTTGAGAATTGCACTTTTGTTTATCTTTTTTAATTGCAATTATTATTAGTCGTGACGTTTCCACATCGTTTTTGCTAAGTGACTCTGTCAACGACTCAGCTGCAGCAAAGCCAGACTGTCCGATACATTGCATTAAGTCTAATTTCAAAGCAAGGAGAGACTACAAATCACCTTCTACAGTAGTCAAACCTAGCGCATCCCAATCGAGCATACCGCCACGATAATACATGATTTTCTCTGCAGGAAAACCCTCTCTTATCATCGCATGCATAGCCGTTGGACTTTGCGGACAAACGGGTCCATTACAAAAACCTAATACCGTCTGTGCATTTGAACAATCCATCTTATCACCAGACTTAATACACCCAAGTTCGTCTAGGCGTTGGGAGACTTCGGTATATGGAATATTAATGGCGCCGGGAATGGTTCTCTCGACAAACCATTCAACTGTACGCATATCGACCAAAATAATGTTGGGGTTACTAATCGCATCTATAACCTCTAATTCGGTCACAGGAATAATACCAGGGGCAGGTACTAATGGTTGTAACCAGCCTTTATTCTTTGCACAGTTGGTCATTTTACGAGTAATAGTGACATCACCATTTTGGGTTTTTACAACCACAGAGGTATCTTTATCGATGATTCGAAGATTATCTTCTTCGATCGGTGTACATGCATGCGTTGGACCAGCATATGAAATGTGAGTCAGCAACAGGAGTGAAGCACCAATGAAAGTGAGAATTAATTTTTTCATATTCTTTCCTTTTTGATTCGAATTTATTTAGGTTATTGTTATGGTTGTTAAGCGTAGATTAATTAATAAAACATTAAAAGCCTGCTTATAAATTTCGTTAGACAAAAGTCTTTATCCAATCATGTTAAATTCGCTAAATCGCTATCTTAATACCCGTATACCAAATGCCAAATTGGTGCTTACCAAAATCCCCGGCACAAATCTTTCGCTGTGGTTACTCAATGAAGACTACCCTCAACATGCATTAACATATGAGCAAGCCAACGCACTCATGGACGCACCACCTTATTGGTGCTTTTGCTGGGCTTCTGGTCAAGTTTTGGCCCAATATATTTTCGACCACCCGCATCAGGTGGCAGGCAAAAACATACTCGATTTCGGCTGTGGCTCAGGGATTGTCGGCATTGCTGCCGCACTCAATGGCGCAAGTCGTGTTGTCGCATGCGATATCGACCCTCACGCACTAGCCATCACGCAGGCCAATGCAAACAGTAACAACGTCAAATTAGAAATGTGCTCATCACTGAACGATTTTTACCAAAATATAAATAGCTCAGAGTGGATCGTTTGTGTCGCTGATGTTTTTTACGATACCGATAATTTAAATCTTTTAACTGAGTTTTGTCATAAATTCAGCGATGTATGGGTAAGCGACTCAAGAACAAAACCAGAGCAACTTCAATTACTTAAACATGCTAGCAAGCATTTCTCAAACACCATTCCTGACCTTGATGAGTCGTCTCAATTCAGACATGTAAATATGTATCAAAAAAAATAATTTAATCACTGCATCTAATCAACGGTTTTGTTTCGTCATATAAGCGAACCTACTTTTTGAGGAAATAAACATGGTTAAGATATTTGCAGCAACCGCTTTGATGACATTGGCCTTAAGCACTCAAGCTAGCGAAATAATGACGCTAGATCACATGCAAGCACAACTAAATCACAAGGTTGAAGAACAGTTCAACAAAACTGTCGATGCGGCTTATTTTGAATATGATCGCAGTTGGATTATCGATGAGGTTGTCGTTGTCGGCAAACGAGAAGATGTAGCTCCCAACTCTCAAGGTCGAAGCTTATTCAATAGCACTGATGAATCAATCTGGAGTTTTTCAGTAAAGCTCGATTAATCAAAAAACTTAGCAGCTAGAGCATCCAGCCGTTTTTAAAAGGATGTTCTAGTTGTTTATTTAATACTTTTAAACCCTTAACACTTCTAATAATTAGCCATAACATCGTAAACAACAGAACTAATACACCAATCAGTATTGGCAATGTAATCCAACCAATGCACATATAAAGCGCACCAATCCAAAACGTTCTTATTTGAAACGTAAAATGGCTTTTTAACCAATCAGGTGCATCACCCCGATAAATGTAAGCAATGATAACAGCCACCACAGCCGAAAAACCGGTCAATAGGCTCAGCATATAAAGTACATAAACCAATTTTGCTGGGGTAAGGGCTTCGTTTACATTTTCAATTTTCATAATCTCTCCAACTGAAAATATACTAAAAAAATAGGTTTCTATAACAAAGGCGAGAATTGATCTAGGCATGAATTAAGAACAAGGCTTTGATATAGCAATATTAAGGAGATAATAATGAAAAAATCACTACTTAGCTTTGTCGTTACTGCAGCAATGATACCAAATCTTTGGGCCAATGACGTTGCCACTGAAGTGGCTATCGATTATCAAGCCCACTTAGAGGAACTGTTCTTACACTTTCACCAAAATCCTGAGCTATCACTAATCGAGAATAATACGTCAGATCGAATGGCAGTAGAGCTCGCAAATGCAGGCTTTACTGTCCACCGCGGAGTAGGTATTGCTGTCGATGGTCATCCGCCTACTGGCATTGTTGCCATCCTTGAAAACGGCGATGGCCCGCTCGTCATGATGCGTGCCGACATGGATGGTCTACCCGTACAGGAAAAATCTGGTCTAAGTTACTCCTCGAAAGCCACCCAAATCTCACCGATCACAGGTTTAGAGGTACCGGTGATGCATGCCTGTGGACACGATGTCCACATAACCAGTTTGGTGGGAACAGCTCGCTATATGGTTGATCATAGAGCATCGTGGCAAGGTACCCTAATGCTAATCGTACAACCCGCCGAAGAAAGAATTATTGGGGCTAAAGCTATGATGGCTGCAGACCCCTGGGGCCAATTTGGTCAACCAGATTACGCACTCGCATTACATGTCACCTCGCAGTTACCCAGCGGAACAATCAATGTTGTTCCAGATAGCCCATACTCGGGTTCAGACAGTGTTGATATTGTTATCCATGGCGTCGGCGCCCACGGTGCAAGCCCCCATACTGGCAAAGACCCTGTTGTACTTGGCTCACAAATCGTACTAGCGCTGCAAACCTTAGTATCACGTGAATTAGAACCGCATGAGCCTGGTGTAGTGACTGTTGGATCCTTCCATGCAGGGACAAAAAACAACATCATTTCAGACCAAGCAGTACTGCAACTAACTGTGCGCAACGCGAGCCTAGAAACACGAAAAACCCTACTTGATGGGATAAAAAGGATTGCTATAAACCAAGCACGCTCAGCAGGCATACCAGAAGATATGCTACCAGAAGTCACATTAAAAGCGTCTACCCCGCCAACACTCGACGACGCAGCTCTAGCTAATAAGTTAGCCAATGTATGGCAAGAAAAAATGGGTAAAGATCGAGTTACGTCTCATCCACAAAATGGTATGGGCGCAGAGGACTTCCCGTTTTTTACTACCGAACCCAAAATAGCTAGTGTCTACTGGTCAGTTGGCGGTACACCAATGGCTGATTTTGCAGCCGCAGCCAGAGGTGAATTGAGTATTCCTTCCCACCATAGCCCTCTCTTTAAAATCACACCAGAACCTTCGGTTAAAGCTTCAGTTGAATCAACAATTCATGCTTTAATGGCCTTAATGGGTAAAAATTAAGGATACAACGTGATTTTTGGACGATTGATAGGTGCTATTGCCGGCGTCTTGGCTGGTTTTGGCATTATCGGAGCGGTAATTGGCTATTTAATTGGTCGTTATTTTGACAGAAGTTTGGCAGGTAGAGTCGGTTTTTCACCGGACAAAGGAAATCTTGGCAATGTCCAAACCGTGTTTTTTGAAACCTGCTTTCAATTACTCGGACACATCGCCAAGGCAGATGGCCGTGTCACAGAAAATGAGATAGATCACGCCGAACATTTGATAAGCCAAATGGGCTTAACCGCAGAACACCGGCAACAGGCCATCCAACTCTTTAAACAAGGAAGTAGCAGTGATTTTGATCTAAACGCTGCGATGCAACGCTTCACCCAAAGTTGCGGTAGATACCAGGTTCTTCGCAACACGTTTATTCAGTTCATTATCAGCATGGCATTGGCTGACGGCGAGTTACATGCCAACGAAGAAAAAATATTGCATGAATGTGCTCGTCATATAGGCATCACGCAACAGCAATTAAACCAATTTCTTAACATGGCAACCGGTCAACAACAGTTCCATGGTTCCAACACCCAAGGTTCGCTTGACGCTGCCTATACCGCACTCGGGGTTACTAAAGACAGTAGCGATGCAGATATTAAACGCGCCTACCGTAAATTAATGAGCCAAAATCATCCAGATAAACTTATCGCCCAGGGTGTACCTGAAGATATGATCAAACTTGCCACAGAAAAATCGCAAGATATTCAAAATGCCTATGAAAGGATTAAAAAAGAAAGATCGATGAAGTAATGAAAGTGAATTGACCCTTCATATAGTTCTAAAGGACAGTTGTGAAGATCGTTCGCGCTGCTAATATTTAGCTTAATGGAGGGATCAATGAAATTACTTTTAGCACTTGTCACTTTTTTTATTAGTCAATTTTGCCTTGCAAATCTAGCGTATCAGTTTGCACAGCCCTATCAATATCGCGATGCAAAAATCTCCCCCGACGGTCAAAAAATAGCTCTTTTAACATTGAGCGAAGGACGCCAGGCTTTAGTTTTTTTAGCGAGTGATTCTTTCAAACTTCTTGGTGGTACTAATTTCAAAGCACCTAAAGAGGTCGGTCAATTTTATTGGGCAAGTGACGAAAGAGTTTTGATCAGTGTTGCTCAAAAACGCGGATGGGAAGAAAAACCGTCTAATTATGGTGAAATATATGGTGTCAATTTCGATGGCAGTAAAGGTGAGCTACTTTTTGGCTATAGCATAAATAGATCGTCAGCCAGCCGCTTTAAGGGAAAAGAGGCTTCAAGGGCCTGGGGTGTTCCCATTCATCGACTTAGCCATCTTCACGACCAAGTCCTCATTAAATCCACTCCCATGTCTGATGGAGGAGAACGCCCTGCAGAAATAAAACAACTCAATATTCTTTCAGGTGTTTTAAGCAAACCATTGCTTGTGTCACCTATCAGTTATGCTGATTTTCTTACCGATAAATCTGGCAACATCATCACGGCAACTGGCATAAATGATAGCGCGGACATTAAATCATTCTGGCGCAATCCAACCACCAATAGCTGGCAAGCGATTGATAACAGCCTCATAGTTAGTATTTTCAAACCTATCTATTTTGATCAATCTAACAACAAAATTTATGCCTTGAGCAATTCTTTGACAGATACCACTAGCCTCATCAGTTTCTTACCTGAAAGCAATGAAGCAAAGATATTATTCAATGATCCGCGAGCAGATATCGACGAGGTCATTTTTGCAAGTGACAACAATGAACTCCTTGCAATAAAAATCAATGTCGACAAGCCCACAATACATTTTTTAAATACAGATCATGCAGAAGCCAGGGTATTACAGTCGATGTATTCGGTCTTCCCAGGCAAAGATGTCAGCATCACGAGCAGCACTAAGGATGGAAGCCGCCTAATTGTGCTAGTCAAGTCGGACGTCGATACACCTACATACTATCTTTTCGATAAAGATAAAGGCTCTCTAGTACAACTTTTTAAAAATTTAGCAGATATTGAAAGCAAGCAACTTAGTCCAACTCAATCTTTTGTAACTACATCAAATGATGGCTTAACCTTAAATGGCTATTTCACTGCAGCTAAATATGAGCAAAATAATTCAACAAGCCCAGCTGTAGTTTTAGTTCATGGAGGTCCCAGGGCGCGCGATAACGCCAACTTTAATCGTATTACGCATTTGTTGTCACAAGCAGGTTATGGTGTAATCCAGGTCAATTTTAGAGGCTCTGAAGGTTTCGGGCAGCAATTTCTGAGCGCTGGCAACAGGCACTGGGGCAACAAAATACAGCAAGATATTCTTGAAGCCACTCAATACGCCCAATCAATCTTTCATCTGGACCCGAATAAAACGTGCATTATGGGAGCGAGTTTTGGCGCTTATTCGAGCATACAGTCCAGCATCATCTATCCAGAACATTACCGTTGTGCCATCGCAAACGCAGGTATCTATGACCTTGAATTACTCAAGCAAGAAGGTGATGTGCCGCAGTTAGGCTTTGGTAAAGCTTACCTTGCAGAAGCCGTGGGTAATGATGCATCACAACTGAGGATGTTTTCACCCATTTTCAATGTCGACAAAATCAAAGCACCACTGTTGATAGCCCATGGCAAGCAAGATAAACGTGCACCCTATGAACACGCCGAGAAACTTCTAAAAGCCCTTAAAAGATCCAATAAAAAGGTCACAACATTTATTCAGGAAAGCGAAGGCCACGGTTTTTATAACCCTGAAATTCGCGAAGCGTATTTTTCAAAGGTATTGGCATTCCTTAAACGGCACAACCCAGTTGAATGAATCACTGGGCAAATTGCACACTGCCCAGTGCATTTGAATTTACAGGTTTTCTTCAGCAAAAGCCGCTAAACGACTGCGTTCAATACCGCCAATTTGCATGATACCTGCGTGTTCAAAGTTTTTGATTTTTTCGACCAAAGACGTCAACCCACTGGTCAACGGGGTAATATATTTATTATCAATTTGAGCCAAATTACCAAGCACGACAATCTTTGAATCAGCCCCTACACGCGTAATAATCGACTTTAGCTGGAACTGTGTTAAAGCCTGTGCCTCATCGATAATGATAAAGGTATTATTGATAGATCGACCCCGCATAAAATTCAGCGATTTAAACTGAATATTAGCCCGTTCTTTCACGTACTCAATGCTGCTCATGGGCGAGTCATCACCACCGTGTAAAACCTCAAGATTATCCTCAAAAGCAGCCAACCAAGGTGCCATTTTTTCCTCTTCAGTACCGGGTAGAAAACCGATATCCTCAGCAATAGGTGGTGTGGAACGAGTCACGATCATTTTACCGTAGCGTTTATCTTCAAGAATCGCCTGTAATCCACAGGCAAGTGCCAGAAGGGTTTTACCTGATCCTGCAGGGCCATTTAAAACGACAATATCAACATTTGAATCCTGCAAGAGTTCGACCGCCATGGCCTGTTCAATATTGCGCGGCTGAAGACCCCATACCTGCTTATTCATAAGACCATCGACACTACGATCACGGATATAGATTTTGCCATCCACAACCTGTTCGATATAGCCGACAAATCCCTCACTGTCTATTAAGAACATATTGGGGTGAGCATCAGCAACAGCCTCGTCAGATATGACATGTAACGTGCCACTTGCACTGCTAGTGGTTTCGACATTACCTATATCCGACCAAAAGCTTCCCTCTAGCTTTTTAAATCCTTTTGAAAGCAAATCGACATCATCGAGAACTTTGTCTTTGCGGTAATCTTCAACATGTTCAAGCCCAGAGCCTTTGGCTTTTAGACGCATATTGATATCTTTGGTCACAAGACATACATACGTTCCAGGATTTGACGCCTGAAGCTCTAATGCAACATTGATGATTCTATTGTCATTCGCATGATTGGGTTTGCCATCAAGAAAAGGAATATTGCTGTGATCGCGAATAATTTGATCAGGGAATACGGCAAATACACCACCTGGGGTAGACGTATTATTTAACGGCACACCGTCTTGGATGTCCTTAGGAGATGCGTTCTCTAAGGCTTTCTCCATAAGGTTAATGGCAATGCGTGCTTCGCGAGATACAGCCTTATCACGGCGGTCCTTAATATCATCAAGCTCTTCTAGCACAGTCATAGGAACCACGACTTTATGCTCATGGAAGGCATTTAATGCCATAGGATCGTGCAGAAAAACGTTAGTGTCTAGCACGTAAATTTTTTGCATAGGAAATCTCCAGCAGAAGGTTTGGACAACGGCATGCGTTGAGAATAATTATTTTTTTCGTATTTATAGATTAGATGATAAATCGACATCTTAGGGGAGTTTTTTGGAAGAAATATGACAGTTGTTGAATGTTTCAATCACTGATTTGGGTTCCTCATTCCATAGATAATTTTGATAGTGCTCTTAGCCCGTTACGAAGTCAAGGGCTTAAAAATAAACGCATCAGCCGCAACCGGTTGCCAAGAACATTGATACTTATCCGCGATGTAATCCAATGAAGGCTCTGCATAAAAACAAATATGGGTGGGATCATTTTTATAGTGCCAGGTGGCAAACCGATCGCGATTTATGACCAACTTTGTCATGATTCCTAAACAACCATCTGGCTTTAAATAACTAAAAAGGTTGGCCAATACACTACCCGGTTCGGATAAATGCTCAACCACTTCTGTCGCAGTCACCATATGATATGCTTCAGCCAATAGCACGCTTGGGTCATTTGCAAAATAAGGGTCATAACATTCAACTTGATAACCTTTTTCGCGAAACATGCTCGCCAAAGCAGGTCCTGGACCACAGCCAAAATCTAATACGTTTGCAGGGGGCGAAATCTCGTTTGCCATTGGTTCAAAAAGACGCGCCAGAAATGTTCGATAACCAGGATCATCAAGGTGATTTTGATGTTTTTGATACTCGGCAAGCTCTTGTTCTGGCAGAAGATGAAACGCCTCAGGCACAAATACAAGCTGACAATATCCACACCGCAGATATTCTCTCCTTTTATCTTGAAAGTAATGACTTACTTCTTTCGAGGAGCATAAAGGACAATACATTATTTTTTTGTTGCTATGGCATCGGCTATAGCTAACAGTCGTTGGGCTTCATGTACATGAAGAGCTTCAACCATTTTCCCATTAACAACAACGATACCAGTACCCTGTTGTTCAGCGTCACGCCAAGCATCAACAATTTCACGACTTTGCTGAAGCTGAGTTTGACTAGGAGAAAAACATTGATTGGCTATATCGATTTGCTTTGGATGAATCAATGATTTTCCATCAAACCCTAAAAGACGACCTTGCTCGCAAATATTAGCAAATCCTTCGTCATCATCTAATTGACCATGCACGCCATCAATCACATCGATTCCAGCTATTCTTGCAGCATTGATACAGCGCGATAGCGCATATTGTAAGCCAGTGCGCAAAGGATCATGTGGCAGCCTTAATTCTTTGGCAAGATCTGAGGTACCCAAAACCAGCGCCTTAATCTGAGGGCTAACCGCAAGGATCGATTCGATATTGGCTATACACTCGGGCGTTTCAGCCATAAGCCACAAAGGCATGTCTTGTAATCCAACGTGGGACATTTCTTCTATGCAACGAAGAACATCAGACGCATTATTTGGCTTGGCAAGCAGCAGTGCATCAAACCCACCCTCTTTAAGCGCATCCAGATCTTCTTGCCACCACTGAGTATCAAGCGCATTGATTCTTACTACAACTGTTGACCGATACCCACCTTGCGCCAAGGCAGCTATGATATTTTGCCTAGCGATGTTTTTACTTGCAGGGCCGACAGCATCCTCTAAATCGAATATATAAGCATCTGCATTTAAATCGCGCGCTTTTTCCAAAGCTCGTTGATTTGAACCTGGCATATATAAAACACTGCGTAAGACAAGCATGTTATTTCTCCGACTCATCTGCCGGCACGATTTTGAACAAAAGTAGCGCCGAAATAATTGCAATGATTGGATTAATTAGACAAAAAATGGCAAAAGGCGCGTATGACACTGTCGCAACGCCGAGAGTTGCAGACATATATGCACCACAGCTATTCCAAGGCACTAACGGCGAAGTTACCGTACCGCCATCCTCCAACGCACGCGAGAGATTGACTGGGTGAAGTTTCATTTTTTCAAATGCGCTTTTAAACATTCGTCCAGGCAATACAATAGAGATATATTGATCTGAAGTAATCACATTCGCAGCAAAGGCGCTAACAATCACTGAACTCACAAGTGATTGCGTCGACTTAGCAATTTTCAATATTTGAGCGACTAAGGTCTCCAACAAACCCACTCGCTCCATCAAACCACCAAAACTCATGGCACACATAATTAACCAGACGGTATTAAGCATGCTAGACATACCACCTTTACTGAGTAAATCATCAACCTCACTTGTACCACTTTGCAGTGCAAAGCCATCTGTCAGGGCAATCCAAATTCCGCTAAATACCGACGTAAAATTGGTAACATCTGCCCCAGCTAAAATCGCGGCATTATCCAACTGAAAAAAGACCACAAAGAGGATGCCTACAAAAATACCAATCCAAATTGAAGGCAAAGCAGGGAGAGGACGCGCAACCACATAGAGCAATACTGGTAAAGGAATCAACAAATACCAACCGACGTTAAAGGTATTATCTATCAGCAGGGCTATCGATTGTAGATGTTCTAAATCAGCCCCTGCATTAGGTTCACCAACGACTGCAAAAAATATCAGCGCCAAAATAAAGCTTGGAAATGTTGTCCAAACAAGATGTCGTATATGTGTAAAAAGATCACTACCTGACACCGAGGGTGCTAGATTGGTGGTATCCGAAAGCGGTGACATTTTATCACCGAAATATGCTCCTGAAATAATGGCTCCTGCCGCCATTGGCTCAGATAGCCCCATCGTCATTGCCACGCCCATCAAACCGACACCAATCGTACCTGCTGTAGTCCATGAACTGCCAATACTGATTGATACCATAGCGCTGATAAGACAAGCTGATAAATAGAACCACTCGGCATTGAGCAGCGACAAGCCAAAGTAAATCATACTAGGAACAGTGCCAGAAAGAATCCAAACGCCTATCAATGACCCTACCGATAAAAGAATGACGATGGCCCCCATAGCATTATGAATGCCTCGATTGATAGATGCAGTTAAAGCATCCCAGCTATGGCCATTATAGCGGCCGATTATTGCGGCACAGGCAGCAGCCATTAATAGCGCCATTTGATTGGGACCAGCAATTGCATTATCACCAAAAAGGGTAATAGCCGTTATCAATAAAACCACTAACACTGCGATAGGCATGAGCGCCTGTATCAATGTGGGTTTTCTTATCGACTCAGTCATTTAGATTCCTTGTGAATTTTACGCCACATTGTTTCGCCATCACTTTCAACACGGCCTTCTTTTTCTAATTTTATTAAATGCGCATGTAAGGATTTTTCTGCAAAAGGTAATAAACGGGGATCCAGACCCATATATACCTTACCCACTAAATCTTTACGCATTTGCCAATCGCCATCCATTTTGATGAGCAGTAGGCGCTCTCTTGCTAACCGATGCCGAATCGTATCGTGAATGACTTCATGTGCGTTTTCAATAATATGACCGTGACCTGGCGCGATCTGCATTAGTGGTAATCCATCAATTTTGCGAAGCGATTCGATATAGTCGTTCATCACGCCATGCGGCGGGATAATCACCACAGTGGTTCCCTGCATGAGGTGATCACCCACAAAAATCATTTGTTCATTAGACAACCAGAAGCAATAGTGATTATGCACGTGCCCTGGTGTGTGAATGGCTTTGATCGAAAACTCTTCGAGGTCCAGTTGCAAACCGTCATAGAGATCAATATCAACAGCAAAGGTTTGATCCTGAAACCCATCATCAGGGATCACTGAACCATAACATGGTGCTTGAGTGCGATGTTTGAGTATTCGCGCCCCTGGCGAATGATCACGATGAGTATGGGTCACCCAAATACTATGTAGGCGTCCACCACTTGCATCTATTTCTTCTTGAATGCGGTCAATATGCTGCTCATCTGCAGGGCCTGGATCAATCACAACCACTTCGTTGCTTCCAAGTAAATACGTATTGGTGCCAGGGCCGGTCATTACACTGCCATTACTAGCAGTAATTCGACGCACCAGCGGAGATAGATGATAAGTTGTACCTGATTGGATGTTTGACACGTATAAGATCCTCGTTGGTAAGCATTGTGACATAAATAGCTTCGCGAGTTCATCAAAAACTGAGCAATGAAAGCGAATGATGACTTTGCCCCAAGTAGGTTTTACGTCATAATTTCGCTTTTGCAAAAAATAAGGCCAATATCCATGGATACCATTCACATCAGAGGCGCTCGGACCCATAATTTAAAGGGCATCAATCTTGATATTCCGCGCGATAAGTTAGTGGTTATCACAGGCCTGTCGGGCTCCGGAAAATCGTCTCTCGCTTTTGATACTCTTTACGCTGAGGGACAACGCCGCTATGTAGAATCACTTTCTACCTATGCGAGACAATTCCTCTCTATGATGGAAAAACCCGATGTTGACCACATTGAAGGGCTTTCTCCAGCCATTTCAATAGAGCAAAAATCTACCTCTCACAACCCTCGATCAACGGTTGGCACCATTACCGAGGTATACGATTATTTACGCTTACTTTTTGCTCGCGCAGGCGAACCTCGCTGCCCAACCCACAATCTACCTTTGGCAGCTCAAACTATTAGCCAAATGGTAGACAGCACGCTAGAGCTAGACGAAGGTACCAAGTTGATGCTTTTGGCACCTGTTGTATCAGGCCGCAAGGGTGAGCATCTTCATACACTAGAGAAACTTCGCGCAGGCGGATTTGTTCGCGCCCGTATAGACGGTATTGTCTGTGATCTCGATGAAGCCCCGGAACTAGATAAGAACAAAAAGCATGATATCGATGTTGTAGTAGATCGCTTTAAAGTTCGTGACGATATCAAAATCAGGCTTGCAGAATCGTTTGAGGCAGCTATTGAGCTTACCGGTGGTATCGCAAAAATTGGGTTTATGGATGAGCCAGATCGCGACGAATTAGTCTTTTCGGCGCTCTTTGCCTGTCCACAATGCGGGCACAGCATCGATGAACTAGAACCTCGCTTGTTTTCATTTAATAACCCTTTCGGTGCCTGCCAAACTTGTGACGGTCTTGGTGTTAGACAGTACTTCGATGAATC
>JALRIU010000245.1 GCA_023255355.1 Pseudomonadales bacterium
GAGACTGATAAGAGCCGATCTTCTGACTCCTCCAACGACAACGATTTGTGCAATCTTACAGCAGAGATCGTGACATTCGATGGAAGACAGCTTTCTACCTGCGGCAGACCGAAAGACTTCAACAGTGAACTTGAAGAGGTCTTCCAAAGGTTCTTTGCCACTTGCTCTACCACCGAAGGTTTTAAGGGGTGTGCCTTCAGGACGAACTCTAGATAAGTCCCACTCAGGAACTTGACCACTATAGAGCATTGTGATAAGTTCACGGTAGGCTTTAGCCCATCCAATCTTAGAGTCGGCAACGTGGATGATGCTTTCTGTGGCATGGAAGTCCTCCGATACTTCTGGTAATTTAGTTATGCAGAAGCCAATAATGTTGCCTTAATACCCTATGGCGGTGGCACCAGTGTCTGCGGTGGTGTGGAGCCGGATGTGGGACCACAATACTCAGCCACTATAAGCGTCGATATGGAAAACTTTAACCAGTTGTTAGATGTTGACCCTATTTCAAGGCGAGCAAGGGTTCAAGCAGGAATGCAAGGTGTTGATCTCGAGGCTGCCTTGAAGCCCCATGGTTTGAGCCTGCGCCACTATCCGCAAAGTTTTCCATGTGTGACAGTTGGTGGCATGATCGTGACCCGAGCAGGCGGACATTTTGCTACAGGTTACACCCACATAGATGAGCTGGTCGAGTCTACACGTCTGATTACTCCTGGGGGTGTTATTGAGTCCCGACCTTTGCCCGGCTCCGGGGCAGGACCGTCTGCTGATCGAATGGTATGTGGTTCAGAAGGGGTGTTTGGTATTTTGTCGGAAGCTTGGCTGCGATTACAGCAACGTCCTACATGGCGAAGCTCAGCGAGTATTCGGTTTGATAATATGATGGCTGCCACCGAGGCGGTCCGAGAGATTTCCCAGGCGGGACTTTACCCCAGTAATTGTCGCGTGTTAGATGAAATGGAGGTGGCGTTAAATCGAGTTGCAGATGAAGCGTGTGCTCTATTGGTGCTCGGTTTTGAGTCAGCACATCATTCTGTTAATCATTGTATGCAACTGGCTATTGAGATCGTTGAGCGCCATGGCGGTCGCGTCGGCCCAGAGGGCGTTCAGCATAATGCTCAGCATAGTGATCAATCAGCTAACGCGGCTGAAAGTTGGCGCAATGCATTTATTCGTATGCCATATTGGCGCAATGAATTGACTGCCTATGGTGTGATTGCTGATACCTTTGAAACTGCAATCACCTGGGATAAGTTTAATGCGTTTTACCAGGGGGTCATTAAAGAACTTGGCAAAACAATTAGTGAACTTACCAATCGCAAATATGCTCTTTCATGCCGCTTTACTCATGTCTATCCAGATGGGCCAGCACCTTACTTTACCTTCTATGCAGTGGGTGATGAGCATGGTGATTTAAATAGGGCCTTGGCAATCTGGAAACAAATTAAACAGCGATCCATGGAGTTGGTTGCAGAATTAGGCGGTACTGTTACTCATCATCACGCTGTTGGACGCGATCATCGCTTTGGTTATCAACAGCAAACGTCGATGTTATATCGACAGGGGTTAGCTGGTTTTAAAGCCCAGTGTGATCCTAAAGGTATCATGAATCCTGGTGCGCTAATTGACCCTATCGATAAAGCTATTGGTCTGCGAGGGGTCATGCAAACCAACGAGTAATTTTCTTTCAAAGCGTTATGCAATAATGCTTTGCTGTCATCTTAACTGTTTTAAAACCTATCTAGGCAACGCTCTTCATTTACAGGCCAACACCTACTAAGTATGATGTTTAACTTTTAAAATTATAAGGATAAATACTATGCGTTCCCCGAAGGACATATTAGACAACTCGCCCATGCATGCTTTCCAGATTGTTGCAGTTGGGATTTGTATTTTATTGAATGCCTTAGATGGCTTCGATGTTTTAGCAATTAGCTTCGCATCTCCTGGTATTGCTGCAGAATGGAGCATAAACCGTGCTGAATTGGGAGTAGTCCTCGCCATGGAACTATTCGGTATGGCGATTGGTTCGGTAGTGCTTGGCGGGGTCGCTGATAAAATTGGACGTCGTCCTACAATTTTGTCTTGCTTGGTTGTGATGGCATTGGGAATGTATGGTGCCTCGCTTGTAAATAGTGTCAATCAACTATTAGCGGTACGTCTTGTTACAGGGCTTGGTATCGGTGGTATGTTGGCGGCTATCAACGCCATGGCAGCAGAATTTTCCAATGCTAAATATCGTAACCTTTCGGTTATGCTTATGGCAGCGGGTTATCCTGTTGGTGCTGTGTTAGGTGGGTCTGTTGCTTCAGAATTGTTGGCGCTGTATGGCTGGCGTGAAATATTTGTCTTTGGTGGTGCAGTAACCGCGTCAGCACTTATTATTGTATATTTCTTTCTGCCTGAATCAGTTGAGTATTTGGCAGCTAAGCGCGGCGACGGTGCTGTCGAAAAAATTAACAAAACACTTATGCGTATGGGGCATGAGACAATCACAGACTTGGCTGAGCCTGAGGCTAAGGTAGCTAAACCTGGTATTGGACAGTTATTCAAGGGAGCTTATGCAAGAGTGACAGTTATCCTAACGCTCGCCTATTTCTTACACATCATGTCTTTTTACTACATCATCAAATGGATCCCAAAACTGGTAGTAGACATGCAATATGCGCCTTCGACCGCCGGTCAAGTATTGGTGTGGGCAAACGTAGGTGGTGCATTTGGGGCATTAATTGTGGGTATGATTGCCTCAAAATTAGACCTTCGTAAAGTTACAATCACTGTCATGTTAATTTCTTTCGTCATGATTACTTATTTTGGTTTAGGACAAAAAGATCTTACTGAGTTGGCGACAGTTGCGGGTGTAACAGGCTTCTTTACTAACTCCGCTATCGTAGGTCTTTATGCTATGTTTGCTCAGTACTACCCATCAACACTGCGTGCTACAGGCACAGGCTTCGTTATCGGTATGGGGCGTGCAGGAGCAGCACTTGGTCCGGTAATCGCTGGCTTCTTATTTGCCAATGGCTTTTCTTTAATGACAGTCTCTATCGCCATGGGTAGTGGTGCATTATTAGCTGGCTTTTTCTTAATGAGCTTGAAACGCTCAAACTAAATGTATACTACGCAAATCTAAAGGAGCGCGCTGCGCTCCTTTTTTGCTTATAAAAACTTACTTTTATTTGCCGTTTAATATTTTTATCTAATAATAATTATTTTTTTAGATAGTTACTCTAAATAAAATACATTTCAGTGTGATCTTTGCAATCATTCTCTAGTCTTGGTTGTGTACACTATGTCTATGAGGTGAAAGAAGCTCCAGATAACTTACCCAGATATCTAATGAGCCTTCAAACTGGAAAACCCTTCCAATATTCAACAAATTCACGTTGGGCACCTCAAAAAAATTAATTTTCCGAGGTAACCATGTCTAAATTTAATCACAGCAAATATCCAGCTTTTCAACCTCTTGTAATGGAAAGTCGCGATTGGCCAAACCGCCAGATCACTCAAGCACCACGTTGGTGCAGTGTCGATCTTCGCGATGGTAACCAAGCGCTTATCGAGCCAATGAATGTTGATCAAAAACGTGCGCTGTTTGATTTATTAGTCAAGATAGGTTTTAAGGAAATTGAGATTGGTTTTCCAGCAGCCTCACAGCCTGATTTTGATTTTTGTCGCAGTCTCATTGAAAGCAATGCTATTCCAGATGATGTGACGGTGCAGGTTTTGGTGCAGGCCCGTGAAGCTTTAATCTCTCGCACATTTGACGCATTGCGCGGTTGCCGTCGTGCTGTTGTTCACGTTTATAACTCAACCTCAACGGTGCAGCGCGACAAGGTCTTTAAGATGGATCGCCAAAGTATCATCAATATTGCAGTGCAGGGTGCTGAAATCATTAAACGTATGGCCGCAGAAGAAACAGGTACTGAGTGGGTATTCCAATACTCTCCTGAAAGCTTTACCGGTACTGAAATTGATTATGCGGTAGAAATTGTTGATGCAGTAAATAATGTCTGGCAGCCCACACCTGACAAACCAGTAATCATTAATTTGCCTGCAACGGTAGAAATGTCTACGCCTAACGTTTATGCTGATCAAATTGAGTACTTCTGTAAGCATGTGAAAAACCGTGACAGCTTGATTATCAGTTTGCATACCCATAATGATCGCGGTTGTGGTGTGGCAGCGGCAGAGCTTGGTTTGTTAGCCGGTGCAGATCGTGTTGAAGGTACGTTAATGGGTAACGGTGAGCGAACAGGCAACACCGACTTAGTGACCATGGGTATGAATATGTATAGTCAGGGTGTTAACCCAGAACTGGATTTCTCTAACATGGATGAAATCATTCAAACCTATAAGTACTGTACTCAGCTACCGGTTCATCCTCGCCATCCTTATGCCGGTGAATTGGTATTTACAGCGTTTTCGGGAAGTCACCAAGATGCTATTAAAAAGTGCCTTGATTTGGGCGATACCGAAAACCTATGGGAAGTTGCCTACTTGCCGATTGATCCGCACGATATTGGTCGC
>JALRIU010000096.1 GCA_023255355.1 Pseudomonadales bacterium
ACCATGCGCTGAGAAAAAAAGAAAATATCGAGGGCCTTGCAAGATACATTGTCAACAATCCAGTTAGAGCTGGATTGGTAAAAAGTGTTAGATTCTATCCCCATTGGGATGCAATTTGGGTATAGAAGAGCAGCTCAAATGCTGCTCCTCACTATACCGATCAATAAATTATGGTTTGTATTGCAGCAAGGTTTCATGTGCCGCCTTGCTTAATCTAGGACCGTACTTAGCGACGACTTTTGCGGCGCAACGGTTTGCAAATGAAGCAGCAGCTGCCTCATTACCACCGGTCACAATAACGGCCAGGTAGGCACCTGCAAACATATCACCGGCACCATTGGTATCAATGGCTTGAGTGGCAAAGCCTTCCACACGAGACAAGCTATCTTGATCGCCAATCAACGCGCCATTAGCACCATCAGTGATAGCAAAGCTTTGGCAGAATTTACGCAACTCAAAGGCAGCTTTATCTAACGAATCTTGCTTGGTAAAAGCCTTGGCTTCATCGGCATTACAAAAGATCAAGTCGATACCATCGCCAATTACTTGGAGTAATGCTGATTCAAAAACAGCGACGACGAAGGGGTCCGATAGACTAAGCGCCACTTTGACACCGTGCTCTCGAGCAAAATTGACCGCTTTAACCACCATATTTGTGCGTGGTTCATCGGTGAGAAGATAACCTTCTAGGTATAACCACTCAGACGCAGCCAGTTGATCCCAATCGATATCATCTTCGCAGTGATCCATGCTCGCGCCTAAATAGGTATTCATAGTGCGATCAGCATCGGGGGTCACCAAGACTAAGCATTTACCAGTAACACCAGAATCAGCCCGCTTGTCGTGAAAAACGATATTGGCAGCAGCAAGATCGCTGGCAAACAATTCCCCGTCTTTATCGCTGGCAACGCGACCACTAAAACCCACTTTAGCGCCAAAATAGGAGGCAGCAACAGCGGAATTACAGGCCGAGCCGCCACAGGCGCGATCGATATGTGAGTGATGTTTCTCTAGCTTCGAAATTAGCGACAATTGACGCGCTTCTTCAACTAGGGTCATAACACCTTTTTCGATGCCTTCACTTGCCAAAAAGGCCTCATCGATTTTAACTTCGGTATCAACCAGGGCAGAGCCCATTGCATAGATATGGTACTGTTTTGTCATTGTGTTCTCCTTTGCGATGCATGATACAGCAAGACATCTATTGTGACGACGAAAGATGCCCGTTATTATTGCGCTACATTGAGGATATGACATGACAGCAAATAGCGCATGGTTTTTATTGCAGACCAAGGCTCGCGAAGAACAACGAGCTATAGATAATTTAAATCAGCAGCAGATCACTACATTTTGCCCGGAAATTACCGTCGAAAAAATTGTGCGCGGCAAACGCAAAATCCAAAATGAAGTCTTATTCCCAGGCTATATTTTTGTGCGACTTGACGAACATTCACCAAGCTTCACCACTATTCGATCCACTCGCGGCGTCGCTAAGTTTGTTGCGTTTGGCCATGAGCCTAGCAGGGTTCCCGACACGTTAATTGATATTATTCAGCAACGTATAGCTGATCAAGATTGTCAGGAGAGCGCAAAACCTGCGCCCAAATCAGGTGACCTACTTGAAATTACCGAGGGCGCGTTTAAGGGTATGGACGCTATTTTCAGCGAACCTGATGGCGATGCTCGAGCAATTGTACTAGTTACGATCATGCACCAATTAGTCCCGACTAGTATTGCTAATCAACACCTCAAAACTGTCTGACCGAGCTACGTAATTGATTTGCGAACACTTCCTTGCTGAAAGATGCCGATCGTGCGATCAGATAGCACTACCTTATGGTGAGCAAATTGCCCAAAAAAATAAACGACTGAGAGAACTACTAGCAGATTTTTCTATCGAGCAATGGTTACCTTTTGTTACTTCGGAACAATTTGGCTTTCGAAATAAAGCAAAAATGGTTGTTATGGGTAGTGCACATGCACCAATCTTGGGCCTTGTTGGCCCCCATGGTGATGAAGTCAGTCTGGAAGATTGTCCACTTTACAGCCCATCAATGACCCAATGTCTACTCGCACTTACGAAATACATTCAAAAGGCAGGTATCCCTCCTTATAACGTAAGAAAAAAGAAAGGCGAACTTAAATATCTTTTGTTAACTGAGAGTCGATCGAATGGTCAAATAATGTTGCGTTTTGTATTACGCAGCGAGCAGGTGCTTGATAGAATCATAGCAATCATACCCGAACTACAAAATGCTTTTCCAAATGTTGTAGCGATTAGCGCAAACATTCAACCTGTTCATATGGCGATATTAGAGGGTGAACAAGAAATCTATCTAACAGAGCAAACATCAATCACCCAAACCTTAAATGGCATTCCCTTGAGTATTCGGGCAAAAAGCTTTTTTCAAACAAACCCTGATCTAGCAGGAATACTTTACGAACAGGTAGCCCATTGGGCAGCAGAACTCGGAGCTAGATCGATTTGGGATTTATTTTGCGGAGTTGGCGGTCTAGGCCTGCATTGTTTAAGGGACGGCGTGAATCTCTTGGGTATTGAGATCGAACCCAACGCTATTGAATCAGCACAAGCAAGCGCGAGGGCAATTGGTCGCTCTGAGCAAGTTCAATTTGCCGCTTTTGATGCAAGTTCATTAGCTAAAGAATCTAATGAACTTCCGGATTTGGTCATCGTAAATCCACCCCGACGAGGAATTGGTGCTGAGCTATGCCAAATGTTTAACACATCCAGTGTAAAACATTTAATTTATTCCAGTTGCAATGCATTGACGCTGCAGGCCGACCTCAAAAGGCTAGATAACTATCGTATTTGCCGAGTACAGGGATTCGATTTTTTTCCCAATACACGGCATTTTGAGGTATTGGTCATGTTAGAACGTCTAACTGCGTAAACGCGGCAACTACAATTTAGAAATTCTTGCTAGGCAAGATTCGCATAAGTTTTGGGCGTGTTCTGGGGTCTCAGCTTCAGCATAGCAACGCAGTTCAGGGGCATTACCCGATGGTCTGAGATGCACAATATCACCATTTTCGAACGTCACACGATAACCATCGGTCGTTACTATACTAATCACTTGGCCGCTGTCTGGTGCCATTAAAGACGGCGTATCACGTTCGTTGGAAGTTAATTCAGAAATCAATTGCCGACTTTTCTCAGTTGCAAAATCCTTCACACGATCGCTGTGAGTATAGCGTGCAGGTAAACCCTCAAGTAACTGCGAAACTCGACACAGCTGTTTTGTAGCCAAGCCAAAAACCGCCAACATTGGCAAAATAGCATCCCTAGTAGGGAGTGCTTTCAAACGTTTTGCTCCATCGCCGATATCACTTCCTAATAAAACTCCACCATTTGCTTCATACCCCAACACTGAAAATCCTGCAGGAGCTTGCTCCATACCGGCGATAACATGCGGAGAACCAATCTGGGTGCGAACACACTCTTTAAACCACGTGGATTTTTCTAACGCGGTATTACTACTGACTGGTGTAACGACATAATTAGCAGCTAGATATTTAGCCGTTAATACACCGACGATGTCACCACGTAACCAGTTACCATTTTCATCACCAACAAGAGGGCGATCCGCATCCCCGTCAGTCGAAACAATTGCATCAAAATCATATTCTTTTGCCCAAGCTTTAGCCTGTGCTATGTCTTCGGGACGAACTGCCTCAGTATCGATAGGGACAAAAGTTTCTGTTCTTCCTAGGGCAATTACTTGTGCCCCAAGTGCTTCAAAAACCTCAACAATGACATCACGTGCCACTGATGAATGCTGATAAACCGCGATACTTTTATTCTTTAATGCACCTGCAAAAAATTGAGTGTAGCGTTCTATATAGCTCGATCTAGCGCTAGGGTCAGGCGCCGATAATTCTTCCAGTACGATATGTTCTGGAACATCAACAACCTGCTGCAACATAGCTGTTTCATCTGCTTTAGTAATTTCACCTTCACGACGATAAAACTTGATACCATTTCGATCAAAAGGAATATGACTACCTGTGATCACGATAGCAGGCACATTTTTTAAAGCGGCAAAATAGGCAATCGCAGGGGTTGGCAAAGCGCCAACGTAGTCGACGCTTACACCCATATTTTTCATGGCGGCTATACATGCTTGAGTCATAGCTGGACTTGAGGGTCTTAAATCATGACCAATAACAACACGATTGCCTTGACCTGCAGCTTTCCAAAAAGCCACCGCATAGGCATAGCAGATTTCACTGGTAAGTTCTTCTACTAAACCACGCACACCACTGGTACCAAATTTTACTGGGCTATTAGAAAGGGCAAAATGTGTCATATAAGATCCAGAAATTTATATCGCTTTTTGTTATAAGAAATTGTAGCAGATATAAAAAAATTTACCCCTTGCTTAGCAAGGGGCTGTATTTTTAGTTACTGATCGTCATTGCAGGCAAACTGAGACGTTGCAATAACGCCACCTGCGCTTGCAGGCACGCTGACGGTAATACTTACAAACCCGGTTTGATTATCCGTTTCTTTGTCTTCTGACATAAACGCTGTATAGCTGTGAATACCTTTGGCATTGGTATCGACAACCTCAAAACTGGTCAAACCCGATAACTTGCAGTTATCGGAACTAATTTCGACAGTTGTTCCTGCGGGGAGTCGACCATTGAAACGGTCTGATACATAGAAAGTACGGCTATCGGTAGGATTGCCTGCGTCAATAGTTACCGCGCTGTTACCCACGTAAGTACCAGTACTGTTATAGATCCCTATAAAGGGAGATGAACCACCAGCATTCAATTCAACAGAATCACTGACATATATCAATTGAGTTTCGCAATCGCCGGCATTAGCAGCAGCAATATCGCAAAGTGAACCATTGTAAATTCCATTTCCCCAGTCATATACACCGTTTGAGTTGGCATCAACAAATTCTTCAAACTCACCACCTGGCTGCCAGGTTGCACATTCATTAGCCTGACGAGGGTCAACGTCATCGGTCGTTGCAGTACATGCTCCAGCACTACCCTCATTTCCATAGACACCATCACCATTATGATCAATGAACGCCTCTGGAAGATCAGTAAATAACTCTGGAGTTACACCATCAGATTGATAGTTGTAACGACCATCACCATTGGCATCCACAAATGTTTCTTCACCGAGTGCATAGGCAAGTATTGTGGTGTGGCCACCATAGATGGTACCAATTTGGTTGGCACAGGGCACACCATTAACATTGTCAGCACAATTCGATCCATCTCCGGCTACATCCCCCGTGACGCTACCGATAACTCCAGTGTTGTAATCAAATTGGTTGGAGCGAGGGTTTTGACTTGTCCAGATCACACTACAAACCCCGGATTCAGAATTGTCGCTGCCTGTTTCCGAATCCAATGCAGGCATCGTACAGAAATCTTCTACCTTGCCATACTCAGTTGTAAAGTAGATCGCAGTACCTTCTGGAACAGGATTGTTAAATGCATCTGAGGCACGAATCACTATTGTCGAATTGAAACCATCAAAATCATTACCTCCTGGTGCCAATAGGGTTGCAGACAATGAGAAAGAGTCCTGGTCTGGCAAGCCGCTACTAATAACGAGCAAATCTGATACGCTGTTCAGGACAGTACCGTCAACGGTTATGCTTGCAATTAAACGTGTCGATGTTGCAAAAGTACCGGCATTGACGACGACTGATACACGGCCATTGGCATTAGTATATAAGCGTTCATCACTGACATCAGCACATGCGACACCGGCCACATCGCAATCCAAATCACCGTCTTCATCAAGATCTCCCGTTAGCATAATACCGCCGGTTGTGGTCGATAATTTTAGGCTGACCGGTTCATTTTCTTTTGGCTTACCTGCCTCGTCGACGACCTCAAATACGAGTGTTGAAAATTCCTGACGATCAACACCACCAGTGCCTTTGATCGACAAATTAACGGGGGTAGCAGAAACAAAACGAATCGAATTTGCCGCCGCATCCAGCACTGTTAACTTTCCATTTGCTGGCCACACCCGAGACGCAAGAGGGGCTGCCGCAAATGATGCAGGCCGTGGGCCGCGCCTATGTGCGC
>JALRIU010000181.1 GCA_023255355.1 Pseudomonadales bacterium
TGAAAAGGTTGCCGCATCGTCTTGAGCTAGCTTTACCGCAACATCAACGAGGTCCAAAGGATGCTTTACATGGAGCACAACCCCTTGCGCATAAAATCGCTCAAGCTCTGACCAACTAATTTTTGCGGTTTCACTATTAAAGTAGGCCGCTAATTGCTCTGGATCATTTTTATCTATTTCAACTACCACGACTTTCCTCGATTAAAACTCTAATAAAAACGTAACTGGCCCATCGTTCACTAAACTTACCTGCATATCTGCTGCAAATCGACCCGCCTGAACGTTATCAATTTTACTTACCGCGTAACTCAGCGCCTTTTCATATAATTCTTTAGCTTGATCCGGCGTTGCCGCGCTACTAAAGCTTGGTCTCAGTCCTTTGCGGGTATTGGCTGCCAGGGTGAATTGAGAAACAAGCAATAGACCACCACCTGTGTCGTTAAGGCTGAGATTCATTTTTCCCTGCTCGTCGCTAAACACCCGATAGGCAAGTAACTTATCGATGGCTTTTTGCATCAATTGCTCGTCATCATGAGCCTCTACACCACACAGCACCATCAAGCCTGGACCAATTTCGCCCACGCGCTCACCCTCAATATCAACACTTGCTGATAGAACTCGCTGTAATAGTAGTTTCACAATCTATTCCTTTATTGGTTACGCCATTGTACATGCAAGCTGGGTTTGCAGGGAATTCAAGCCTTACATTGACAACAATTTTGTTATTTAAAAGCCACTTATTGATTCCAAAACAATATATCTAATTTGTCGATAAGGTGCGTCTAAGCACTAAAGAGATTGTTTTGGAGAAGAAAATGACAGCTATCCACATTGGTTCATGCACATTTTTGCCTGATAGCGGTGAAATCAAATCAAGTACTGGCACTGAAATCCTGCAACCACAAAATGCCAAAGTCTTTTACCAACTTGCAAAACAACAAGATCAGATCGTCTCTCGCAATGCGCTAATGGATAGCGCTTGGCCAAACCAAATTGTTACCGATGAATCACTAACTCATGCTATTTGCGCCATTCGAAAAGCGCTTAAAAATAATGGCTGCGGCTTAACCATAGAAACTCTGCACAAGCGTGGCTATCGATTAAGTTGCCCTTGCCACAGTAAGGCGCAACCTGTTTCGAATTCCGTTCTATTACGCGGTGCCTTATCGATGTGTGTTGTCGTTCTAGGGTTATTTATGTGGGTAAGCTAGTCTTCACCGTCGATTTTCAATTCAGTCATTTTTCTGGTTAGGGTATTTCGACCCCAACCAAGTAATTCCGCTGCATCTCGCTTGCGACCATGACTGTGTTCAAGGCCAACCTCGATCATCACTCGTTCAAACATGGGTGTGGCTTGATCTAATATGGCTTTTTCACCCGCAGCAAGTTTTTCCTGTGCCCATAAGCGCAAACCTTCCTGCCAGTTGTTAGAGGCTACCCCATCATCGGCGCCAACTGACACCAAACTTTTATTTGACTGGGTCAATTCAATGGGTAGATCTTCGATCGCGACATCACGCCCTGAGGCCATGACCGTTATCCAACGGCAGGTGTTCTCTAGTTGCCTGACATTGCCTGGCCAAGCGAGG
>JALRIU010000198.1 GCA_023255355.1 Pseudomonadales bacterium
TAATCTATGCGGCCGTACTGTTGGTGCAGGCGTTGTAGCTAAAATCATCGAGTAATATCGATAAGAACTGAAAAGTTTGGAAAAACCCGCCTTGTGCGGGTTTTTTTATGGCCGCCTGAGCGGACCTTCTTTCATAGGAAAGATCATTTTTCGTCATCTTTTTATCTAGTTACTGGTTTCTTGGCTGATGTTGGTTATTATCGTGTTTTGAGCGCGTGATTTTTCATGCACAAACAATACTAATAAATAGAAGGAAGATTTATGACCTCTGCAAGAATTGCTGTCTGCCATGGCCCCGGCAAACAATTTACTTTAGAAAATGCTCGTTTAGATGAATTACAAGATCACGAAGTGCTCGTTCGTGTTGTGGCGAGTGGTATATGTCATACCGATTTGGCAGTGCGTGACCATCAGTTGCCAATGCCAACTCCCTCGGTATTGGGGCACGAAGGTGCCGGTATTGTTGAGGCGGTAGGTTCTGGTGTCACTTCGGTCGTGCCAGGTGATCGAGTTTTGATGAGTTTCAATAGTTGTGGTCATTGCGTCAACTGCGATCAAGATTTACCGACATATTGTTATGACTTTATTAATTTTAATTGGACCGGAGTTCGTCCGGATGGTTCTGCAACGCTCTTTCAGGGTGATGATGTTGTGCATGCTAATTTCTTTGGCCAATCAAGTTTTGCGACCCATGCGATAGCCAATGTGCGTAATGTCTTTAAGGTGCCGGATTTTGCTAAGCATCTTTCTCTCGAGGTGATGGCGCCTTTGGGGTGTGGTTTGATGACGGGCGCGGGTGCGGTGCTTAACAGTATGAGTGTCAAGTCGGGTCGTCCAATTGCTATTTTTGGCACAGGTACGGTCGGGAATGCTGCTGTTATGGCGGCTAAAATTGCCGGTGCATATCCAATTATTGCTGTGGATATCAATGACAGTCGTCTTGCCTTGGCTAAAGAGCTGGGGGCAACACATACCTTTAACGCTAAAGAAGATGCCATCGCCAAGATTGCTGAGTTATGTCCGCAGGGTCTAAGTTATGCATTTGATACTACTGGATTGAAGTCGGTTATTCAGGATGTGTTCAATATTATGTCGCCTAAGTCGATTTTAGGTATGGTGGGGGCATCGGATCCAACAAATATGCTTGAATTTAATGAAACGGCCTTTATGGGGGGCGGTAGAACTGTTATGGGAATTCTTGGTGGTGATAGTGATCTTCATACCTTTTTACCAAGACTATTGCAGCACCATATTGACGGTGAGTTTCCCTTTGATCGATTGATTGAGCACTTTGACTTTGATCAGATTAATGAGGCGATTGAGGCGAGCGAGCGAGGTGATGTTATCAAGCCAGTGTTAAAAATTTCGGCTGAGTAGCGTAATTTAACTCTTAGGGCCGGCACGCCTTTGGTGTGCCGGCTTTTTTATGTAATGGAAAATCACTAAAACCTATTTTTTTAGGAAAAAACTATCTAAGCCAATCGAAAATAACGCTTTTCTAATTTAGCAAATTATTATATGTTACTGCATTAAGGTTATAACCTTATAACTAAATAACTATTAGAGGTGTTAATTATGGAAGACAAACCAGCCATTATCTCTTGGAAAGCGGCAGGTATATCGCTTGGGTTGTTGCTAATTTTTGCAACGTGGTTTCATGGTCCTTTGGGTGTTTCAACCCAGTTTGTTGTAACTGAAGCTGTTGTTGCTCACAAAATCGCTCCTCAGGCAGCTGAGGCGAACAAGTACATGGCGAAATACGGCAAAAAGTCTGACTGGGGCATTGGTTACGGTTGGATGTTGGTCGCTGGTATGTTTGTTGGTGGATTCGTGGCCTCGCGTGTTTTGGGCGATAAGCAGCCCGAGCAGGATAAAGGCTCAATGCCAAGTATGTGGGTAGCTACATTTGGCTCTTCTACAACAAAACGCAACTTGGCTGCGTTTGTAGGTGGTGCTTTATTATTGTTTGGCGCTCGGCTTGCTGGTGGTTGTACAAGCGGTCACATGATAAGTGGTATATCACAACTAGCTATTAGCTCTTTCATTTTTGGTATTTGCACCTTCGGTGCCGCCATAGTTATGGCCAAGTACCTATACCGTAACAGAGGATAAGATCATGACAATGTTTGTAGGATTTTTGATTGGGTGTGTTTTTGGTGCCATTTTATTTATGGGTGGTGCTTCAAGCTATAAACGTATTCTTGGTACCTTAATGCTTAAAGATATGTGGATCATTAAGTTGATGTGTACGGCTATTGGTGTGGGAACGCTAGGTATCTACTTACTTGATATGGGTGGATTGGCTAATTTGAGTATCAAGCCTGCTTATATATGGGGTGTTGTGGTTGGTGGTGTGATCTTTGGTATTGGCTGGGCTGTCTCTGGTTATTGCCCAGGTACCTGTGTGGTTGGTGCTGCTGAAGGTAAGAGAGATGCTATCTATACTGTGTTGGGTGCATTTGTGGGTGCTGGAGTATTCTCGCTTGTCTACCCAGTGCTCGAGGAAGGGTTGTTGAATCCTTTGGCGCTTGGAAAAATTACAGTGGCTAGTGAGCTGGGCATTAATCCGTTGTTCATAGCTATTCCTATGAGTATTGCGATGATTAGCTTGGCGTTCTTTGTATTAAAAGATAAGTACGAATAGAGTTATAGTCGCTAGTCGCTAGTCGCTAGTCGCTAGTCGCTAGTCGCTAGTCGCTGGGCTCAATGAAGGGCGAGCATCTTTTGGATGCTTGCCCTTTTTTATTGCCATTTTCAGTAACGGTTTAGTTGTTTGCTGGATTAATTAAAAAAACTCAAAACAAAGCTTGTGTTATCTGGTATGGATGGATACAATGCGCGCTCTTTTTTTGGGGTTATCCCTGTGCATGGGATAGCGTGCCGCTGCAGAGGTTATATCGTAAGCGGTTTTGACGTTGGATGTCGGTGCTCTGTTGAGAAAATGCTTTGCATTTACCTTGACAGAGCATTTTTGCACATGTAGTATTCGCGTTCCTTTTTAGGGGGTGCCTCCTTGCGATGGCATTCGTTCTTTGCAAAACAAAGCGAATCTGCGTATGCAGGCATCCCAAAGTATTACCGTTTTGGAGTTTGGTTTAGATGCAAAATCAACGTATTCGGATTCGCCTGAAAGCCTTCGATCACAAGCTGATCGATGTTTCTACTCAGGAAATCGTCGACACGGCTAAGCGCACTGGTGCGCAGGTTCGAGGCCCAATCCCTCTGCCTACCCGTAAAGAAAAATTCACTGTATTGATTTCTCCGCACGTCAACAAAGATGCGCGCGATCAGTACGAGATCCGTACACACAAGCGTTTGCTAGATATCGTTGAGCCTACAGAGAAGACTGTAGATGCTTTAATGAAATTAGATCTAGCTGCGGGTGTTGAAGTCCAGATTAGTCTGGGTTAATTAATTCCGACGCAAGTCGGGTGTAACGCTCTGGAATGGGCGGCCATAGCGGGTAAAAGCCCCGTACACGAGAGGTGAAATATGACTATTGGTTTGGTCGGTCGTAAAAGCGGCATGACAAGAATCTTTACAGAGGAAGGTGTTTCAGTACCGGTAACTGTACTTGAAATGACTCCTAACCGTATTACCCAAGTTAAGTCTAGCGATGTTGATGGTTACACTGCTGTGCAGGTAACTGCTGGTGCTGTTAAAGCATCTCGAGTCAACAAAGCTGAAGCTGGTCACTTTGCGAAAGCAGGTGTTGAGGCTGGTCGTGGCTTGTGGGAATTCCGAGTTGACTCAACAGAAGAGTACCAAGTAGGCGGCGAGCTTAATGTAGGTCTTTTCGAAGCAGGTCAAAAAGTTGATGTTACTGGTCAGTCTAAAGGTAAAGGCTTCCAAGGCGGTATTAAGCGTTGGATATGTGGCCCTGAAGGAGCTTTCCTAGTTCCTAAACATGAGCCACTACCAGAAGGGTATCAACTTGGTATGAAGTACGACAAGTACCGCCCTGAAGACTAGAGAATAT
>JALRIU010000308.1 GCA_023255355.1 Pseudomonadales bacterium
AGCACGTGGTTTATACAGTATTAGGTCGTGATGTGCGTCACGCCTCTGTCGACGAAATGCGCGATCAGTTGGCTAAGCAGCGCTAGTAAAAGTAAACGTGGGGCGTATTTACGCCCCGATTTAATTGTTTTATTCCATTTCAAGGCGCATAGAGAGATCCACCGCCTTACAATCTTTGGTCAGCGTGCCTATCGAAATATAATCAACACCTGTTTCAGCAATACTCAACAGCGTGTGTTCAGTCACACCACCTGATGCCTCTAGTTTGGCCTTGCCTTGATTTTCAGCCACCGCCGTTCGCATATCGGCAAGTGTGAAATTATCTAACATGATGATGTCAGCACCAGCTGCCAGTGCTGTGCGGAATTCTACTAAATTCTCCACCTCAACTTCGACAGGTTTACCGGGTTCGTTTTGGCGGGCGGTGTTGATGGCTGCCTCGATACCACCACAGGCCATGATGTGGTTTTCTTTGATCAGAAACGCGTCATAAAGACCGATGCGGTGATTATGGCAGCCACCACAGGTAACCGCATATTTTTGTGCAATTCTTAACCCTGGAATTGTCTTGCGAGTATCGAGTAATCTTACCGAGGTGTTTTTTACAAGATCCGCATAATAGGCACAACGGCTGGCGGTGCCAGAGAGTAATTGTAAAAAATTAAGCGCTGCACGTTCACCGGTTAGTAGCGCACGAGCATTGCCCTGTAATTCATATAAACATTGATTTGGTGACACGTGATCGCCATCGGTGACATGCCATGTCACTACTACCGACGGATCAACTTGGCGAAAAACCTCATCAACCCAAGCTTGGCCGGCAATCACTGCGGCATCGCGCGAAATGATACGCGCATGGGCCTGTGTTTCGGCTCCGATCAACTGGGCTGTGATGTCGCCGCTACCTATATCCTCTTCTAGGGCGAATCGAACATTATTGATAATGGCTTGTTGAAGGGTTTGATTGTCCATGGAGATCATCTTGTGTGCAGTAAAATGGGTATTGTAACAGTATGCTAGATGCTTGAGCTATCGCGTCGATGATAATAGCGATAGACTAAGCCAATGAATACATCAAGATTTACAATAGACAACCATCAAATTGTGCAGGCACGTTTTATTGCCTCGCCAAATTATAATTCTCGTCCAGAGGATGGATTAATCGATTTGGTGGTGATACATAACATTAGTTTACCGGCGGGTAATTTCGGTACGCCCTATATTGAACAGTTGTTTTGTAATACTCTGGATTGCTCGATTGATTCAAGTTTTGCAGACCTAAAAGGTGTTGAAGTGTCTGCTCATTTATTGATTAAACGTGATGGTGAATTAGTTCAATTCGTACCCTTTGATCAACGTGCCTGGCATGCTGGTGTTTCATGTTTTCAGGGTAGGGATGGCTGCAACGATTTTAGTATTGGGATTGAACTCGAGGGTGATGATGTTACACCATACACCGAGCAACAATATGAAGTGTTACAAGACGTGTTGATTTCGCTGATCCAACATTACCAAATTCCATTGAATAATATTGTTGGCCATTGTGATATAGCCCCACAAAGAAAAACCGACCCAGGGCCGGTTTTTCAGTGGACTCGAGTTCGCCAAGCTTTAACTTAGCGAATGGTCGTTTAGAACTTGAATTCGATACCTAAACCAACGCTATCAAATTCTTTGCTAACAGCGCCATTTTTAGTTTGTTCAAAAGTGGTGAACATCAATAGTGCTTTTGTATTTTTGTTGAACTTGTAGTCCGCGCCCACTGATGTCATGTCAGACTTTTCAGTACTTAAATTGTCTGAGCCAGAGCTGTGTTGAGCTTTTAATACCCAGCCGTTATCTAACTTATAAGATGCGCTAACATGGAAACTGTCACGATCGTATTGACCAACAAAACTATCACCTTCACTCGCTTGTTGAACAAAACCACCTACGGTCAAACCGTTAGCGCTATAAGATGCCATCACACGAGTGATATCTAGGTAGTCTTTCTTAAAGCTGCCAGATTTAACGTTAATATCTTGAGACAGACCGAGAGTTAAACCATCTTTAGCGTAAGTTGCTGACATAGATAACGAGTCAGAGAGGCTCTTGTTTTCGCTCGTTTCATCGGCAATTGCCATGAAGTTCAATGAAATATTATTGAACTTAGGTGCACTGTATTTCACCATATTCTTGGCGCGGGTTTCGCCTTCGATGACGTTTTTGTAATCACCGGTCATGTCGTTGAACAGGTCTAGGCTTTTAGAAAGATCCTTGGTTGTTGTGTCGTGGATACCCACAACTACCTGTCCAAAGCCTCCTTTTAATCCAACGTATGAGTTGCGAGGCTTAAGTTCGCTATCTTCACCTGTCAGGTCAACTTCACGTTCAAATTTATAAACCGCTTCGAGCTCGTCGGTGAGTTTTTCGCTACCTTTTAAACCAATGCGTGAGGCGTTGCTTTTAGTCTCGGTTATTGCGCCTGAACCGTTGTCATAATTTTCTAGGGTAACGAAGGCTTTACCGTAGATGCTAACATCTGCATTAGCCGTCAATGAAAAACTAGCTGCAACAATAGACGCTGAAATAAAGGATAGTTGGTTACGCATTTGGCATACTCCTGAATTAACAATGGCGCTACTATATTGAAGTTTTATGACAGAAATATTACAGCACGAGTAATAAATGACATTTTTATTAAAAAAACATGAAATTTTTTTGTATGTTTTATGACAGAGCCATAAATCTACTAGGCAGCATCAAACAACTAGCTATAATAATTAGTATCTTTAGGTGGGAAGAACAAAATGATTTTTTTGAGTGTCGTCATCGTATTTGTCATTTTACAGGCCGTAAAAAATATTGAGCCTGCGCAAAATGATAAATGGTTGCAATCTTTGCGCGAGATTTCTCTTTCTGTGCTAGGTGAAAATAATCATGCCTACGGCGTCATTATTGCCCCAGCTTTTGTCCTTTCCTTGATCGTTATATGGATGTCAGATTGGTTGTTTGGTTTGGTTGGATTAACCATCTATGTGTTTGTCTTGCTATATAGCCTAGGGCGTGGTGATCTAGCAGCTGCGTTAGATCGTTACCTCGATGCCTGGCAGCGGGGCGATAAACAAGCTGATGTTTATCTGAGTTCAGATTGGGGTATTACCTTACCCCAAGAGTGTGACGAAAACGAAATGCATCAGATCTATCGTAAACGTTATTTATATTTATCGTTTGAGCGGTGGTTTGCCGTATTGTTTTGGTTTGTGTTTTTTGGACCTGCCGGTGCACTTTTTTATCGGTTAGCTCGGTTGGAGCAGGACAGAGGACAACCTGTTTATGCCTTGGTGCATTTTTTGGAGTGGATTCCCGTGCGCCTGTTTGGCTTGGCCTGCAGTATAGTGGGTGACTTCAATAGTTTAATGACTGTTTTTCGTCGCGATGTCTTGGATACGGAGATTAGCTCAGAGACCCTTTGTGATGACTACGTGGTTGCAGCCTTGGGGTTGGATGTTTCTGGATTAAATGAAAATGACTTGGACATGCGCGGCCACGGTTTGATCGAATGGTCTGAAGTCAAAAGTTTGGTGCATCGTTGTGCTATTGGCTGGTTAGTGACCATAGCAATTATTTCTATGATGTAAGTGCTCTTGCTGCTTCCCGCAGTCGGGTTGAACTGCGGGAAGGTTAGAGTTAATCGCGGAAGTTATTGAACTGCATCGGTTGACCCATCTCTGCACCGCGCAACAATGCCATGACTTGTTGCAGGTCATCACGTTTCTTGCCGGTGACTCGCACCGAATCGCCTTGAATCGACGCTTGCACTTTCATTTTTTCGTCTTTGATTTTTTTCACGATCTTTTTCGCTAACTCACTTTCTAGACCGTGTTTTAAGGTAACAATCTGTTTGACACCCTTGCCCGATGTTTGTTCTTGGCCAACGTCCATGGCTTCTGGATCGATTTTGCATTTCATAAGCGCGCTGCGCAAAATGTCTACCATTTGCTGCAACTGAAAGTTGCCCTCCGCGATCAATGTTACTTGTCGCTCATTGCGTTCAAAGGATGCGTCAACGCCTTTAAAATCAAATCGGTTACTGATTAGACGGTTGGCTTGGTCTACCGCGTTTGTTAATTCGTGCAAATCAACTTCGGAAACGATATCAAAAGATGGCATAACTTTTACTCTAACAATGGAAAAGGGCATAATAGCACAGCATAAACTGGCGTCTAGATGAGGAACAGTATGGGCAATCGCCTTTCAAAAATATATACCAAGACCGGTGACGATGGCACAACTGGGTTGGGCAATGGCGAACGTATCGCTAAAAATGCGCAACGCATGCAAGCTATAGGCGACGTTGACGAAACAAATTGCTGTGTGGGTATACTCATCGAATCCTTGCAAGACGATAAATTTAAAAAATTACTACTAGGCATTCAACACGATCTTTTTGATCTTGGTGGAGAGCTTTCTATTCCAGGATTTATTCTTATTAAAGAAACTCAAGTCGCTGCGCTGGAGCAGACTTTAGATGACGCCAATGCAGATTTGCCACCTTTAAAAAACTTTATTTTACCCGGCGGCAGTCTCGCTGCTGCCCATTGCCATTTGGCGCGAGCGGTGTGTCGCCGTGCTGAGCGTAGTCTGGTTGCTCTCAGTCATACCGAGACCATTAACCACGAAGCGCTGCACTACATTAATCGACTTTCTGATTTATTGTTTGTGCTCTCTAGATGTATCGCTAGAAGTGAAGGGGGTGAAGAAGTGTTGTGGGATTCAAAACGAGGCCAAGATTAGTCTTGGTCAAAGCGGTGTCTAAGCATCCATAACATTATGAGCGATGGCAGCACCATACATGTCGTCGCGATGAAAAATCGTTCCCAGCTTCCTAAATAGTCGACCAAATATCCACTGGCGCTGGCAAGTGTGGTTCGACTCAAGTTACCCAGTGAGGCAAGCATGGCGTATTGGGTCGCAGAAAACGCTCTACCAGTAAGCGCCGTGAGAAAAGCAACAAATGCAACCGTTGAAAAGGCAGTGGTGAAATTGTCGACAACCAGTGTGAGCATTAACAACCACTCTTCGGGCCCAACGCGCGCAATCCAGGCGAACATGAGATTACTCGCTGCCATGGCCAGGCCGCCGATCATTAGCCCTCTAAACACCCCAAAGCGGGCATTTACCAAACTACCCAATAGCGTAAAACCAATTGTGATTACCCAGCCAAAAAGTTTGGTGTATTGGGCAATTTGCTCATTACTAAAACCAATTTCTTTATAGAAAACGATCGACATTCTGCCCAAAAATGCTTCGCCAACTTTGAATAAAAAGATGAAAAGCATTAGCGTTAAAGCAACCTGCACACCATTGCGTTGAAAAAAGTCTTTGAACGGGCCGACAAACGTGATGGTTAGCCACTGCTTAATATTAGGCTTATGGCCTAGCTGATGGGTGCTTATTTGTTGAAGCTTCTCGCGGTCGATGTTGGGCTCTTTAACCAGCATTGTGAAAACAATTAATAGAACCAGCACCGCAGCCATTAGCCAATAAACATTCTGCCATCCAATATTGTCGGCTTGACTGAAAGCGATGTAGCCAGGCAGCGAATACCCCGTCCACCAACCAACGATACCAAGTGCCGCAGCGGCAGGATAAAAATGACTTTCCTGTTCACTGAACTGATCGATACGAAACGCATCGATAGCAACATCCTGAGTAGCAGAGGCTGTAGCAATGGCTAGCGCGAGTGCACCAGTGAGTAAAAGTTGTTGGTTTGGATTGATCAGTGTCATAAGTACGACACAAATTAGCATGCTGACCTGACATAACAGAATCCAACTGCGGCGCTGACCCATTCGTCCCAAGGCGGGTAACCTAACGCGATCGAGAAGTGGCGCCCATAAAAAGTTAATCGCGTAGACAGTAAATACACTACCAAGAAGTCCAATTTCACCCCTGGAAATCCCTGAGTCTTTAAGCCAGCCATTGAGGTTGCTACCGATTAAAACCCATGGGAATCCACTGCAACACCCCATGAGAAAAATCCACCACAGACGAGGGTCGCGATAAAGTGACAATGTGGCACGCCAATCTTTCATTGTATTCCTTGGGTGAATTTTTCAGGATTAGTCTACACATCTAGCCTTCTCTGTGCGAGAGACAATTTTACTAGTAATTTATTGCATACGTTTGCACCAAAAAACTGGGTTAAATAACGGGATTTTGGAGGTAATTGGCATATATTTGTTCTAAAATCGCCAGTTTTTAGAGGGAGGCCAACCATGCATACAATCTATCGTATCGCCACAGTTATCGTGGCATTGTTTTTTATGACGCCAGCAATGGCAGGCAAACTCTGGCTCAATAATGGCGATAAAGTTGAAGGTGAATTAATTGCCGTTAATGCTAAGAAGCTCGAATGGTCGAGTAATATGTTTGGTCCACTTAGCGTTCAGATGAAAGATGTCAAAGGTATAAGTCTTAGCGAACCATACAATATCAAAATGGGTGAGGGCGGTATGATCATTCGCAATGACTGTTCGCTTGCCTATTCTGTCGGTAAAGGGCAATGGTTGCACTGCGCA
>JALRIU010000319.1 GCA_023255355.1 Pseudomonadales bacterium
AGTTGGATTATCATTAGCACGACAACAAATTAGATTTTCCTTGTCAGGAGCAACTACAGCTCCTATCCAAGGAACAATACAAAATGTGTCAGCTTTTTTAGGTATTAAATTATGTTTGCAAAACGGGTTGATAAGGTTGCGCCTTTCAGGGTTATGGCCGTACTGGAGCGCGCCAAACAATTGCAGTCTGAAGGACGTGATATTTTGCATATGGAAGTAGGTGAACCGGATTTTCCTACGATACAACCAATTATAGATGCAGGTATTGATTCTCTTGCAAGACAGCAAACAGGTTATACCCAAGCGTTGGGTTTACCAGAGTTGCGACGTGCGATTGCTGTCTATTATCAAGAACGCTATGGTGTCACCCTGTCTGAAAACAGGGTGGTTGTTACGTCAGGCGCCTCTGCTGCGCTCATGTTGATGTCCGCCTTATTAGTTGATCCTGGTAAAGGCTTGCTGATGGCGGATCCAGGTTATCCCTGTAATAGTCAATTTTTAAGGATCGTCGAAGGTCAAGCCCATAAGGTAGCGGTTGGTGCAGACCGCGGCTTTCAAATTAATGGTGAGTTGATCAATCAGCATTGGCGAGACAATACTATTGGCGTTCTTGCTGCATCCCCTGCCAATCCTACTGGCGAAATTCTATCATTAGCCGCTCTGCAGGATATCTCTGCTGCAGTAAAAGCCAAAAATGGTGTTTTGGTTGTTGATGAAATTTATCAGGGTTTGAGTTATGGCGAAGATTGTCACTCGATACTTGAAGTGGATGACGACGCTTATGTAATTAATAGCTTTTCAAAATATTTTGGCATGACGGGATGGCGAATTGGCTGGATGGTTGTGCCAGAAAAGGCCGTGGTCGGATTGGAACGGCTTGTGCAGAATCTCTATATCTCTACTTCGGTGACAGCTCAATATGGTGCGTTGGCAGCCTTAGATCTTATCAATAGGCCGATGCTTGAGGCACGAAGAAAGGAATTTGGAGTGCGTCGTGAGGTATTATTAAATGGACTGAAAGCTCTAGGGTTTCGTGTCGATTACACGCCTAAAGGAGCCTATTATATTTACGCTAATATCGAGCATTTTTTGAAAAAAGGTGGCTGGGCTGACAGCGAAGCCTTTTGTTTTGACGTTCTAGAAAAGTATGGCGTTGCTTTAACGCCAGGTACTGATTTTGATGAGCATAGTGGTGCGTATCATGTCAGATTTGCATATACCCTGCCTGTTGAAAAATTAAAAGATGCGCTTGCAAGGCTTAAGGTCGCTGTAGATACGTTATGAAATTTCCCGATGACTACCAAGAGGGAGTTTTAATAAAGCGTTATAAGCGTTTTTTGGCGGATGTTGAGTTGCCGTCGGGCGAAGTTGTGACAGTGCATTGTCCAAATACTGGTGCAATGACAGGATGTGCCGAACCGGGTAGTCGAGTTTGGCTGGCATCATCTATTTCAAAATCTGCTAAATATGCTTGGGGTTGGCGTTGGGTTGAGACTCGCCATGGGTTGGCCAATATTTATTCGGCGGGGGCTAATCGTTTGTTTTATGAAGCGTTCGACCGGGGTGATTTAACTATTTTTAATGGTTATCGTCATTTGCAGCGCGAGGTTAGCTTTGCTGAAGGCCAGTCTCGAGCTGATGCGCTTCTTAGTGGGCATTCCTCGCAGCCAGATTGTTTGGTTGAAATAAAAAGTGTGACCTTGGCCATGGCAAATGGTCAAGGTTATTTTCCTGATGCTAAGAGTGATCGGGCGGTCAAGCATATTAACCATCTCAAAGAGCAAGTTAATCAAGGGTTGCGTGCGGCCCTGGTTTTTGTCATTCAGCACGCTGGTATCAATCGTGTGGCACCTGCTGAGCACATCCATATGGCCTATGCGCAAGCATTAAAGCTAGGCGTAGAATCAGGGTTAGAGGTTTATGCACTAAAAGCTGAACTTATTGATGGAGATTACCGTATAACGAAAAAAACCATTGGCATAAATTGATACACCCTTTATGCTTGGTGTTTTGATCGATTAAGCTAATTTGGGATTGAGATAAAAACTAACTACAACAATAAACGGAATAATTATGCGCATACAAGAAACAACCTTTAAGCGTTCAAAGCCGGTCCTCACAAGGGATTATCCGCTTCTTTTACAAAAATTAGTGAAACAATTAGGCGGCGATACTAGTCAACTTTACGACAAAAATATCGATACTCTCGACCGAAATGATCGAGTTGCTCCGGTTGAGTTTATGAAATCAATCTCGCGAGCCATTGAGCTAACCGGTGAGCCACATCTAGGTTTGTATTTCGGACGCCATTGGGATGTGGCAACCATGGGTGTGTTTGGTCAGGCAGCATGTAGTAGCCAGACTGTGGGCGACGCACTTCGTCAGTTGATCAAATATTATGGTTTCTCAGGTTTGTCATTGCGTATTGATATACAGCGCTCTGGTGTTGAGTATTTGGTGAATTTTGATCCACTCTATGGCGATGAAATACCTGAAGAGGTTAAACGCTTTATGGTAGAAGCCATTTTGTCTTCAACCATGATGATAGTGGGCATGTTAACTAAAGGGGCTAAGCTCTTTAAAGCGATTGGTATGCCCTTCGTTGACGATGGACATTGTAAGGTCTACGAAGAGTTCTTTGGCTGTCCTGTCTATTTCGAAAAAGATGATTGTGAAGTTTTGTTTGATCATAATGTTTATGAAGCGGTTCTTCATAGGGGTAATGATACCCTGAGTCATTTTAATCAAGACTACACAGATCATTTGTTAATTGATGTTGTGCGTAAAATGCGCTCGTTGCCAGGATGCATTAGGCAGCTTCTGCAAAATACCCATGGCCAGTTTCCTACTTTGGAAGATATGGCTAATTGTTTGCATCTATCTCCCCGTACACTTTGTCGGCGCTTAAGCGAGCACGATACTTCTTACCAGGCGCTACTCAATGAAGTGCGCAAACAACGGGCGTTAGAGTATCTTACTGGGCGTCGTTGGAGTGTTGAAAAAGTCGCGAATCAATTAGGATTTAGTGATGCTTCTAACTTCCGTCGTGCTTTTAAACAGTGGACTGGTCTAACACCGGGTGCGGTGCGTGACGGAGTTGTTAACGACATGTAATAATGGGCGCTATGAAGCCCACGATTTCAAACATCTTCGGACTTGATCAAAGTCATTTAACCCAAGTGCCTGGTTGCGGAAACGCGACTAGGTATTTGGTTTTTCCTGCGTTTGATGATTTTACCCTGTTGCGTGAGACCTTGGCTGAACATGGAGTGCAACTTGCGATAGCCAGTAGTTATCGAAGTTTTCAACAGCAGCAACTGATTTGGAATGAAAAGTTTAATGGCAATCGCGCTGTTTTTGATGCAGATGGCTTGCCGTTAGATATGTCCTCGCTAGATGATGTTGAAAAGGTGTTTGCTATCTTGCGTTGGTCTGCATTGCCTGGGGCCTCACGCCACCATTGGGGAAGTGATTTAGATATCTATGATTTGGCTGCGCTCCCGCAAGGCTATCAATTAAAGCTGATACCCGCCGAATATCAGTCTAATGGTCCTTTTTCATTGTTAGGTGACTTGCTTGATCAACATTTTGCAGTAGGTGATTTTTGCGGGTTTTATCGACCTTATATGGATAAGTTATCTGCCGTAGCAAATGAACCATGGCATATAAGCCATCGCGCCTCGGCCCAACAAAGTATGAGCATTTTGACAAAGTCGGCATTGCAGCAATTAGTTGAAAACAGTGATATAGCTGGCAAAGCAGCTGTATTAGAGCGTTTTGATGAAATTTGGCAACGATTTGTCGCGATAGATTGAACTAGCTGCCGAAAGGCAGCTAGTGTGTAACCAAATTAGAAGTTTGGTTTTTCGCTTGTAGCGTTGTAGCGCTCAACAGACTCAACAATTTCTTGGCGAGCGGCTTCTACGCCTTCCCATCCGTCAACCTTAACCCACTTGCCTGGCTCAAGATCTTTATAGTGCTCAAAGAAGTGACCGATTTGCTTTAATGTCAATTCTGGTAGGTCGTTTACGTCTTTAACATCGTTGTATAAAGGCGTAATTTTGCTGTGCGGAACAGCAATTAATTTAGCGTCTTCACCGCTTTCGTCGGTCATTTTTAAAACGCCAACAGGACGACAGCGTACAACTGAACCGTGCAATAAAGGCAGTGGCATAACAACCAATACGTCTACTGGATCTCCGTCGCCACAAAGAGTGTGAGGAATATAGCCATAGTTACATGGGTAATGCATCGCTGTGCCAAGCATGCGATCCACGAAAATTGCCCCTGAGTCTTTGTCGACTTCATATTTGATAGGGTCACTGTTCATTGGGATTTCAATAATGACATTCACGTCATCGGGGAGGCTTCTGCCTGAGCTAACGTCGTTCAAACTCATAGTTCTGACCTTTTGGTTGATTAAAAAACGCGCGAATAATAGCACATCCAAAAAAAATCACACACTATTGAGTACTATTGCGAGCAGATAAAATATTTTCTCGGCTGCATCCAATCGTTCAACTGGTGGCGTCTTACTTTTAACAAAGGAGATTAATTATGAAAAAAATAGTAATGTGTAGCCTGTTCCTAGCGATGTTAGGTTCTAATGTAGCCAATGCCGAGACTGTGACAAAGGTCTTAGATGTTAAGCCATTTTCAAAAATAGAGCTGAGCGGCTCTTCGTCTGTCACCATTGAGAAGGGTAATGAGCAGCAAGTGAGTGTAACGATTGAACATGACTATTTACCTAGAGTGAATACCGAGGTAAGCGGGGGCGAACTTGATTTGTCCGTGCGTGAAAAAGGCTGGTTCGGTGGTTCAGCTAAGGGTGAGTTTCTTATTGTGACACCAAATTTAGAGGCTTTAGAGGTATCAGGTTCAGGAAAAGCATCTGTCTCTAGTGTCGATACAAAAGAGTTTGTGCTACAGCTCAGTGGATCTGGTGATATCAATATTGGCGAGCTAAATGCATCGCGTGTTCGCATTTCATTAGCAGGATCAGGCGATATTGATATCAGTAATCTAGCTGCATTATCTATGGGGGTGGAGATAATGGGTAGTGGTGATATTGATGTTACGGGTGAGGTGGCAAAATTACGTGTTGAAATTATGGGTAGTGGTGACTTTAATGGCCAGGATCTAGACACTGAATCAGTGCGGGGCGAAATTATAGGTTCAGGTGATATTACCGTCCGCACCGCTGGATCATCAAAGTTTACCTCGATTGGATCGGGTGACGGACGAGTATTACAGTAACCTGCTACCGAGTGTATGTTGTTATGGGTTGCCGAGCGAGTCGATAAAACGCTGCGATTCATCAATGGATTGCTGCATCGATTTGCTTAGTAATTCGATTTCTCTATCAATGTTGGCTAATTCGCCTTTTAGAGCTCCAACTGCGCGTGCATTTAGGTTGTGTTTAAGATAAAGCACATTGTCGTGCAAAATAGCCAAAACCGGTCTAACTGCTCGCTCTGATTGTCGCATGCTGCTTAATATTTTTCGGTAACGAGATTGTGTATCGCGAAGTTGTTGTTGGCTTTTGTTTCTTAGCTCTGCGCTTTTATATTGAGTTAATTCTTCCTGCCACTCTTCAAAAAGAGCGTCGGCTACAGATTCTACAGCATCAATATGGTCGCTTATATTGTTAGCAGCTTCCTCACATTCTTCGTACTCATCATTAAATCGGTTATACATTTTTTCCAATTCACCACCATCAAAACTTACTACTGATTTAAATTGTTCGAGAGCAGATTTGAATTGTTCTTGGCCTTCTTGTTGAGCTTCTTGTGTGTCTTCTATACGGTCTATAAGAATGTCACGTTTATGGATGCCTACTTTTTCAAGCGTGTTGTAAATAGTACTTTCGCAGCCGGTCAAAAACAGGCAAATTGCTAGGCAGATGCTAAAAAATGTGGTTTGTCTCATGATCCTGTCCGTTTTTAGATACATAATGAGTTTAGCAGTAAATTAATTATTTTGGGTGGTGATTTCATGGATCTATTCAATCAATGGGCGCAGGCTTTCAACAACTTTGTTTGGGGGAATGCCATGCTTTGTTTGCTCGTTGGTGGAGGTCTTTTTTTTACGATCTATTCAAGACTACAGCCTTTTAGGTATTTAAAGCATGCCTTTGCCTTGCTGGCTGGTCGCTATGATGATGCTAACGCC
>JALRIU010000029.1 GCA_023255355.1 Pseudomonadales bacterium
GAAATGCCAAGTGTCTGTAGTTGGTTGCTGATCCGTGCCGCCAAATCTGCCTCGCCAGCGCAGGGATATTGTATTTGGTAGCTTTCAGCGGGGAAGCCATAGTAATCGTAGTAAAGCTGAGGCTTTGCTGAATGGGTTAAAGCAATAGCAGGTGATTCCCAATGAGCACTTATCACAATAATAGTCTTGGGCTTAGGTAGACGTTTCGCCAATGCTTTTAACGCAGTGACCATGCCTGCATGTCCGGGATCACCTAAAAGCGGCAGTGGGCCGCCACCATGGGGGATAAAAACCGCATACGATGTCATTTTTTTCTATGTTTTGATAAGTAGTTGAGGTTGGATGGTGGAATATCTTTGCTTACGACAAAACCGTCAATAACTCTGCGTTCAATAATCTGACCAATACGACGTTCTGCCGCAAAAAACCGTTTTGCATCATCCCTTGAAACAAAGGTGACGGCCTCACCAGAGGCATTGGCACGACCAGTTCTGCCGATACGATGAATGTACTCGTCTACATCGTCTGGAAGATCGTAATTAACGACACGCGAAAGCTTGGCAATATCGATGCCTCTGGATGCGATATCGGTAGCAATAAGTAGCCCGGTCTGTTCACTTTTAAACTGCTCAATAACTCTGTTGCGTGATGCCTGACTGCGACCGCTGTGCAGCGTTTCAGCATTAATGCCACGCTTGCCAAGTTGGTCTGCTAGCTTTGCAACCCCGTGTTTAGTGCCGACAAAAATCAGCGCTTGTTGCCACTCAAACGTAGTAATCAAGTGGGCTAATAAAGCCGATTTCTTGTCTTTATCTATGACTGTCGCCCATTGCTCGATGGCAGGTTTTGAAGCACCTTTGGGGGCAATATCGATCCGTTTTGCATTCGGGATGATGAAGCTAGCTAAGTCTCTAACCGATTCGTTTAAGGTCGCAGAGAACAAACCATTTTGGCGCTGCATGGGTAAGCGCTCAATAATATCCATGATGGCCTTGTAAAAGCCCATATCAAGCATTCTATCGGCTTCGTCGATAACCAACGTAGTTAGTTCTTCAAAATAGAGTGCTCGTTGATGAACTAGATCAAGAATGCGTCCTGGTGTTGCAACTACAATACATTGACCCTCAATAAGTTCACGCTTTTGCGGTTCGCTATCAACACCGCCAATCAAAAGGCAAGCGGAGACATCGAGGTGGGCACCAAGCAGTTGCACGCTTTTAAAGACTTGTTCGGCAAGTTCTCTAGTAGGAACTAAGATGAGGGAACGAACTCGTTTTCCTCTCACCTTGGCTACATGCCGATACTTTTGAAGTAGCGGAATAACATAGCTTGCGGTTTTACCAGTACCTGTCGGCGCACTAACAAAGACGTTATCTCCAGTAAGCATAGCAGGAATACATTTTTGTTGGATGGCGGTAGGGGACGTATGTCGGCAATCTGCAAGCGCCTTACTAATGGCTTGATCTAATCCAAATTCAGCAAAGCTCATAATGCCTCGAGGGTGATCGAAAAAGTCATTATAGGTGACTACTGACCCAGTTGCGAGGATTGATGGTGGTGTTGCTAAGCAGGGCGATGATAAAATGCAGATCTTAATTAAAAAAGTGAATCGATCATGCTTAAAGCCTTATTTTTCGATATGGATGACACCCTGTGTGACACATTGTCTGCTAACAAAATGGCAAAGCAATTATTTTCTACTGCATGTCTTGCTGTCGTTGGAAAACCCTTTGACGCGCCTAAGATGGCAGAAGAATATGTACGTTGTATTTATCGTGAGTGGCAAGACGATGAAGAAGCACGTTATATGCCCTTAATTGCCTCTGGTGGCGAGCGTCCATTTCGTGTGCAATTAATCGCTGACCTTATTCACAAGTTCGCTGAGGTCGATATCACGCCGGACGTTGCCAATCATTTGCAAACCAAGTTTGATAACGATCGCCTTGAACACTACCACTTTTATCCCGGTATCGCCGAGTTTCTGCTAGATGCTCGGCGCTACTTTAAGACCGTGGTGATAACCAATGGGCCAGAGCATTCACAGTTGCCTAAGCTTGCAAAGGTGAATTTGGCTGATTTTGTAGATCATATTATTGTGGGTGGACAGGAACCTGCTCAAAAACCTGCCAAATCAATTTTTGATAAAGCCCTGGCCTTAGTAGGATGTAGCGCAAATGAGGCTATCCATGTTGGGGATAGCTTAGCGGCCGATATTCAAGGTGCTCATAATGCGGCAATTACTTCGGTATGGATCCAACATCAGCAGCCACTGGATGCAGAATTGGGACTCAATCCGCATCACACATTAATGCACCCTAACGAAATTCCTGCGCTTATTCGCCAGCTGGGCGATAACGCTTTCTCGGTTTGACGTGTTTTTCGATGGCTTTTCCCCAAATGTCATCATTGTTTTTCTGGGGTTTAGGTTTTTTAGCAGAGCTAGTTTTTGCTTCAGTAGGGCGCTTATTATGGTGCTTGGTTTTAGCCTGCTTCTTTTCAGGTGTTGATTTGAATTGTGATTTACTAACTGCCTTGTTCGCGGGTTCAGTGCTTGGCTGAGCAGATTTTTTGGGTTTCTTGGGCTTTTTAGGTTTGCGTGGTGGCTTTAACTGGGTAATAGGTAGAGTTAACTCGGCCTCAAATCCTGCTAATTCTCTGCGCTCCAGTAATTGCTGAATGACTTGCTCAATATCTTGCAATTGAGTTAATTCATCTGCACTGACCAGAGAAATCGCTTGGCCAGTACTGCCAGCTCTGCCGGTTCTGCCAATACGATGAACATAGTCCTCTGGTACATGGGGGAGGTCAACGTTGATGACGTGTGGAAGTTCTTTGATATCGATCCCCCGTGCGGCAATATCGGTCGCGACTAATACCTTTACCGTACCATCTTTAAAACCTTGCAGGGCTTTGGTGCGCGCGCCTTGGCTTTTGTCGCCGTGAATGGCAGCCGCTTCAATGCCAGTTTTTACCAGCTTTGTTGCCATCCGGTTTGCACCGTGTTTAGTCCTACAAAATACAAGTACTTGATTCCAGCGGTTGTCGGCGATCAAATGAATTAGCGCGTCTGTTTTGCTCGTTTTGTCGACAGGAATAATCCATTGCTCAACACTATGGGCTGTGGCATTTTCTTGCGAGACAGATATTTCAGTGGGATTGTGGACGATATCTTTTGCCAGCGCTTTAATTTCGGGTGAGAAAGTCGCCGAAAACATTAGATTTTGGCGTTGCTCAGGGAGCAGGGCAATGATCTTTCTTATATCTCTGATAAAGCCCATATCCAGCATTCGATCGGCTTCATCTAGCACGAAAATTTCTAATTGATCGAACTTTATCGCGTTTTGTTGGTAAAGGTCTAAAAGACGTCCAGGTGTCGCGACAAGAATATCGACACCACCACGTAAACGTTGCATTTGCGGATTGATTTTGACGCCGCCAAAGACAACGTCGCTGCGAATTTTCGTGTGTTTGCCGTAGTGAAAGGAATTGTCTTGAATCTGTGCAGCTAATTCACGTGTCGGGGTAAGTACCAAGGCACGAACACTATTGCTGCGCGCTTTTGCGCCATTTAGCAGACGTTCAATAATGGGCAGAATAAAGCCTGCTGTTTTACCTGTGCCGGTTTGTGCGGCAGCAAGTACATCTTTACCCGCTAACACAGGTTTTATAGCTTGGGCCTGAATCGGTGTTGGAGTGGTATAACCTTTTTCTTCAAGAGCGCGAAGGATGGCCGAGGAAAGGCCTAATTCAGAAAATAACATTCATTGAACTCGTTTGGATTAGCGTGCATATTACCACGCTAACCTATTATTTGATAAAGTTATTTGCCCGTCTCATGGTGATAGCGTTCCAGACGCTCAACTTCGTTTTTAGAACCAAAAATTAATGGAACTCGTTGGTGTAGACTTGTTGGTTCGACATCTAACATCGGCATCGTGCCGGTGCTGCATCGCCCTCCAGCCTGTTCAATCAACATGGCGATTGGATTGGCTTCATACATAAGTCTTAATTTGCCTGGCTTTGAGGGGTCTTTGTTATCTTGTGGATAAAGGAATACCCCTCCGCGGGTGAGGATGCGGTTGGCTTCGGCAACCATCGAGGCAATCCAGCGGGTATTGAAATCCTTACCTCTAGGGCCGGTTTTACCTGCTAAACATTCAGCGACATAACGTTCTACCGGCGCCTGCCAGAAACGACGATTCGAGCCATTGATAGCAAATTCGTGTGTATCTTCTGGAATGCTGATATTGGGATGGCTAAGGATGAATTCGCCAATGGTGGGGTGTAGTGTGAAACCATTTACCCCGTTACCTAATGTCAGCATGAGCGTAGTGGCTGGTCCGTAAAGCGCATAACCTGCAGCTACTTGTTTGATGCCTGGTTGTAAGAAAATATCCTCACTAAGTTCACCGTTGTGACCCTCAGGTAGTCTTAAAATACTAAAAATACTGCCTACCGACACATTGATATCAATATTTGAGGAGCCATCTAAGGGGTCGAAAACCAAAAGATATTTACCTTGCGGGTAGTCTTTTGGAATGGCGATCGGTTTGTCGTTTTCTTCTGAAGCCATGGCGAATAAATGCCCGCCCCAGTTGGTGTTGCTGATAAATAGTTCGTTGCTTAAAACATCAAGTTTTTGCTGTGTTTCACCCTGGATATTGATACTTGCCTGATCATCACCGTGATGGCCATGCAGGTTGGCCAGTTGTCCCATGGCAACAGCTGCAGATATGGCTTTGCAGGCAACAGCGATATCGAGGATAAGCATATTGAAATCGCCACTTACTCCAGGATAGCGGCGACGTTCTTCAATAAGGAATTGGGCAAGAGTGGTGCGTTGATTAAACGGCATAATAAACCTGTCAGCAAATAGATGACTTATTTTAACGCAATCAGCTTGTAAATAAGTTTCAGGCTTGCTTTGATAGACTACAAAATATCATGGTGGTGAATTGGTTATGAAACATATAACTGTTGTTTTATTAGGTTTTCTTTTCAGTACTTTAGTTGCTGCAACTGAAGAGCCGCATCGAGAAGTCCTGCTTGATAACGATCACGTGCAAGTTATTCGCTTGACCTATCCAGTGGCAACAGAATCTGGGGTGCATAGCCATGAGTTCCCGCTGCGTAGCGTTTATGTATTGTCAGGCGGTGATATAGAAATCATCAATCAAGATGGCTCAGCGCAACGCTTATCGATTGCTACAGGACAGGTGATGTTTATGCCTGCTGCTACACATAATATTAGAAATGTAGGTGCAACGACGATACAGCTTTTAGAACAAGAGCTGAAATAAATCCAAGGCTGCAATTGGTCGTTGCGCAGCTTTTAGACTAAACTTTTAACGAAATTCATTCGTAATAACATTCAAGAGGTGTTGTTTATGGAATTGAAACGTTTTGTACTTGCCGGCGTGTTGCTCAGTGGTGTTTTTAGTGGCAGTTTAGTTGCTAAAGAGTCGACGCTATATCTCAATAGCAAAATTGGCTTTGATGTTGATGGGTTTAGTTACTCACAAGAAGCCTACCCCTGTGACGTTGATCAACAGTTGACAGATTTTGTGGTTAAAAAAGCAGCCCAGCGAGGGATCGATATTGAAGCAGTAGATACGCCTGATAAGATATTTGATCAAAGTAAACCGCTATTAGCGATCGATATACAGCAACTGGTTTTAACGCCCGATGTTCAGTATGGTCCAAAATCAAACCAAGTTCTTCCTAAAATTATGCTTAAGACTGCGCTGAATAAATACGGCGATGTCCAACTAGAGACTCATCAATGCGCTATTGCAACGCTAAGTGAGTTCACTTCATCTTCGGATATATTGGATATGGGAACAGTGGCAACCGTCTGCAGTGCTGTCCGTCGTTGCGCACGAAATGTTAGTAGCGATGTGGTTGACTGGCTTGAAAAGTCATTGAATACGAAATGATTGTGTTGCTTAACCATCAAACAGGTGAGAGATTTTTTGTCTCTGTAAGTCTTTGAATGCTGACACTTGCTCTGCAGTAAACATCTCGCTAAGTGAGGTGTCTGAAATAAGTAAATACTGAGTGGCGCCAATTAGGTCATACACTAAACCAAATGCATCAACCGGGTTGTTAAAGCCTTTGATATCAGCTTGCACAGTAAGTTTTGCCAGTTCGTCTAGGTAGGGCTTCAAATACCAACGTTTGGCATTGGCTTCTCTTTCCCGATTATCTAAGAGTTCTCTAAATAGCAAGATAATGATCCTTAATTGACGACCTTGCCCGTCAACCATGTCGGTAAATAAGTGTTTCAGAATGGCTCGAGGGTTATCGTAACGCTGTCGGTATTGAGCTAAGCCTGATAATAAAGTTTCTATGGCAGAAACTAGTACAGCATCATAGAGTTGTTCTTTGCTGGGGTAATAGTGCAGCACACCTTGTTTTGTTAAACCAACTTTATTAGCGATACCGCTTAGGCTAGCTCCCCAAAAGCCGAAAGATGAGAATTGTTTTTCTGCCTCTCTCAGTATTTTTATCTGTATTTCTTTATTCGCCATAGTGTTAAATCGAAATAAATTTTAGATATCCTACCATGCGGTAACTAAATTGCAATGTTTTTCTTACCGATTGGTAAGTATTGGTCTGCACAAGCGATTTTTGATTTAGTAACAAATGCTCAACATGATTTAGCCGTTAAAGTAAAAGTCATATTTTGTATGCAAGCGAGTATTTTGCTTCGGTCAATTTCTTGATGGCGTTATACTTGTAAATCAATTACCTGTTCAGCAAATGGATATTTTATGTCAGTGAATAGACAGCGATTACACAAACGTACTATTGAATTAGAAGGCTACCTTCGTGACGATGGCTTATGGGAAATTGAAGCAGAGCTTGGCGATATCAAAGGCTACGATACCGTCCTGATGAATCGTGGTCTTGTGCCTGCTGGTACTAAATTTCATCATATGAAAATTATCATGGTTGTTAATGACGAGTTTGAAATAATCGATGTCAAAGCCCATATGTATGCAACACCTTTTACTGATTGCCCTGAAGCTGAAATTAGCTATGAAAATTTAAAAGGCCTTAAAATTCAATCAGGTTGGATAAATCAGGTAAGAGAACGTATTGAGCGCTCGAGTGGTTGTACTCATTTAAACGAACTGTTGCCAGCTATGGCCACCGCTGCGATTCAAACCCGCGAAGGTTACCGGATGAAGCTCGAAAAAGAGCGGCATGGTAAGGTGCTTGACCGTCCGCAGCAACACAATACTTGTCGTGGTTATCGAGATGATGCCTTGATTCACAAACAATAGTGGCTTTAAAACTGGGCAAACGGTTCATTCCTAGACTACGTTGTTAGTAACACGTTTTGAAATCGAGGAAGTTATGAACAACTATTTAACCACTATTGCCCTATCATCCGTTCTCGCAACGTCGTTGGCCATCGCCAAGCCATCAAATGAAGAAATAAAGCAAAAAGGTGCGTCGCACAAAGACAAGGTTTCTCAAGATGAGCGCTATCGTGATGCAAAAGAACGTGTTGGCGACGAAATTGAAGATGAGGAGCACGAAGCAAGAGACCCCTTCAAGAAATTCAAAGACAAAGAAAAGTCCAAATTGTCAGAGCGTAAGGATAAGTTGCATAAAGATACTGAAGAGCATGATCAGGCTTCAGATGATGAAGGCCATGAAAAGGGTCAAGAAAAACAACGCGAGAAAAAATCTGATCAAAATCGTAATGAGGTAGGCAAAGGGTCTGAACAAGGCCAGCAGAAACGCCAAGAAAATAGTAAGAAATGGTGGAAGTTTTGGGAGTGATCTTCCTATAGCTTATAAATTTTCGATTCATATTTTGCGCTAATTTAAAACGATTTAAATTGAGTAAATTTAATTCGATAAAATAATCACTTTTTTTGAAAATTAAGTTTGATTTAAGCTTTGTTATTTAACATTATCTCAAAGTCACTGATTAAAAGATTTTATGTTAATTACCCTGCAGAACATGTCAGAAATTGCCAGTACAAATGATATAGCGCCATATGGCGTGGATGCATGTCTGGAATATGAACAAGGTAAGCGCCAAGAGATCATTTCATTTATAAAAAATGGTTATCAAAAATCGTTTAATGCGGATATCGATGTAACCTATCCTGTGCTCTTATATATTGAAGAGAAGTCATTAAAAGCAGCATTGGGTATGCGAGGTAGTGATTCCTCTTTTTTTGTTGATCACTATCTTGATAGTCCTGTTTTAGATTACTTGACTCTGCTTTGGCCCTCTGCCAAACAATACGAAATAGTTGAAATTGGTAATTTGTACAGCAATGCAAAGCGCTTTACGATTCCTTTGTTTCTGGTGATGGCAATTACGTCCTATCTCTTGGGTAAGCGCTATTTAGTCCTGAGTGGAACAGAACAAATACTCGATTTATTGATGCATTCTGGAGTTGTTTGTCATGACTTGGCGCCTGCTAGTCCTCATAAACTAGGTGAAGAAGCAGACAGATGGGGCTGTTACTATCTTGGTAACCCTCGCGTTGCTGCAATTGATCTAGTGCAAGTAATGTCGATGATTAAACAAAACCCGTTTTACCAAAAAATTCTGCCGCGATTATCGGATAAGATTGTTTTGGCAAGTCAAAAACTTATTGGGCAGCTATGATTTTAGAGGCGCTTAAAGAACTACCTAAGCAAAAGGCTGCGATCACAACCTCTAGCCAAACCATAAGTTTTGAAACTATGCTGTGCGAAGTTGATCGAGTAGCCGACTGGCTTAAGCATCAACATGTGTCTTGTCTGATGCTGCATAGCGATAATATACCTGAATGGATTTACGTCGATCTTGCTTGCCAGCAAGCCGATGTGGTGTTTGTCCCTGTCCCCAGTTTTTTCTCAGCTCAACAAATTGAAAGTATTCGGCTGCGGGTTAAGCCAGATATGATTTTACGGCAAGTTGCTAATAGTAAAGATGCGACATTAAGTCCTTTAGATTGTTATTGTTTCGAGCGTTTTGAAAATAACCTGCCTGCTCGTATGCCGACAAAGACCAGTAAAATCACTTTTACGTCAGGGTCTACCGGCATACCAAAGGGTGTTTGTTTAAGTATTGAAAATCAATATAAGGTCGCGAGATCTCTTGCTGATAAAATTGCTATCGATGGCCCAAAACATTTT
>JALRIU010000066.1 GCA_023255355.1 Pseudomonadales bacterium
CTACCGGCAAGCCGCCACCTAGTGTTTTGCCATAGGTGACAAGGTCGCCCTGGATGCCAAAAAACTCCTGCGCGCCGCCTTTCCCAAGGCGAAAACCTGTGAAAATTTCATCCACAATTAACACAATGCCGCGCTTGTTACATATTGCCTGAATACGGTGTAACCACTCGCGGTAACGAGCTTTGTCATAAGGAATTTGACGAGTGCTGTTCATCAATCCCGCATCGTTGGGAGCATCCTTATTAGGGTGCATGGCTTGCATACCATTGATAATGACGCAGGCGATATCGTTGCGCGTGTTAAGCACGGTTAGGGTGCTTTCCGACAGGTCGGCCAAGGTATAAACATCGTTGATATTGCGGCGGTTGCCCACGCCGGGTTGCACGCCGTCCCACCAGCCGTGGTAGGCACCGCATAGCCGCACCACATGGGTTTTTCTGGTGTGGTAACGGGCGAGGCGAATGGCCTGCATGACTGCTTCCGTTCCTGACATGTGGAACGAGACCTCGTCAAGGCCGCTGATGACTTTTAGTCGCTGAGCATTCTTCAGAACCGTGTCATGGTAGGGGCCAAGAATAAACCCGAGATCCTTAAGTTTTTCGCTCGCTTGTAGCAAGCAAGACTTGTAAAACTCATAGCCGAAGACGTTGACACCATAGGAAGAGAATAGGTCGTAGCGCCAATGTTGATCGGCGTCTTCGAACATAATATCAGAGGTGCGCTCTACAATGGCGGTATGGGTAAAGCTTGTGGGTAGGCCATCGCGAAATGGGAAGGGTACGCGGTATTTCTTGGTGAAGCTCACATCAGAAAGCGAGGCCTGCAACTGCTGCGTTTTGGCCAGCGTTATTGGATTGAGTGCATCGAGTTGTTGCGCGAGTTCTTCGAAGTGTTTCTGGCGACGTTTGGTTAGCGCCTCGTCGGCACCGTCGCAGTTAAAAAATGCTTCGTTATCGAAGGAGAAGTAAGGCAAGAGGGCTGCTAGTCGGCGTGACATTTTGGAGTGACCCGCCAGTGATCGATGCTTGGCTTTTGACAGCTGAAGTCTGCGCCACGCTTTAGGTACCAACAGTAGTAACAATCCTGCAACAATTACATAAACCATATCATCCATCTGTTTTTGCTAACTATTGATGACATTTATAAGCACTTTGTGTGACGGTTTGGTTGCTGAAAAATGAAGTTTTTATGAATTCTTAGGAGAGGTGTGAACCTTCACAAGAATCGCGGCCATACGATTGAGAATAGGCTTGTAGTGATTAATCACTGCCGAATAAATCGCGTGTGAAAACCTTGTCGATGCAGTCTTCTAATTCGATGGCATGACGATTGGCAATGATGACATCCGATTGGCGCTTGAATGTTTCCAGATCATTAACCACTTGTGAGTTGAAGAATGCGGTGTCATTCAAACTCGGTTCATAGATGATGACCTCAACCCCTTTGGCTTTGATGCGTTCCATAATGCCTTGAATTGCCGACGCTCTAAAATTATCCGAACCTTGTTTCATCACTAAACGATAAATACCGACACATTTGGGATTGCGCTGCAGAATTTGGTAGGCAATAAAGTCCTTGCGGGTATTGTTAGAGTCGACAATGGCTTGGATGATGTTGTTGGGGACATCCTGATAGTTGGCGAGCAACTGTCGTGTGTCTTTGGGCAGGCAATAACCGCCGTAACCAAAAGAAGGGTTGTTGTAGTGTTGGCCGATGCGCGGATCGAGACTCACTCCGTCAATGACTTGCTTGGGATCGAGTTCATGGGCGACGCAGTAGCTATCTAATTCATTAAAGAATGATACGCGCATAGCGAGGTAGGTATTTGAAAACAGCTTGATCGCTTCCGCTTCGGTGTTGCGCGTGAAAAGTACGGGGATGTCGTCGGCGGGTTTATCGGCCCCTTCGACGAGCAGCTCTGCAAAGCGTTTCGCTTGCTCACAATTGTCGCCAACAATAATTCTCGACGGGTGTAGATTGTCGTAAAGCGCTTTGCCCTCGCGCAAAAACTCTGGTGAGAACACAATATTCGTCGCCATTAGGCGTTGCTTAACACGTTTTGTGAAGCCGACGGGAATGGTCGATTTGATGACCATGAACGCCATAGGGTTGATATCTAAGACATCACTTATTACCGATTCGACACTGCGGGTATTAAAGTAGTTTGTTTCAGGATCATAGTCTGTGGGCGTAGCAATTATGACATAGTCGGCATCTCGATAGGCTGTCTCTTTGTCGAGCGTGGCTGACAATGACAACTCTCTATGGCTAAGGAAGTCTTCAATATGGCTGTCGGCAATGGGTGAGCGGCGTGCGTTGATCAGATCCACCTTGTCCGGAACCACATCTAAGATAGTGACATCGTGGTGCTGACTGAGTAATACGGCGTTTGATAGGCCGACGTATCCGATTCCTACTACAGTAATTTTCATAAATAACCATCACTTAAATCTTTAGTGTAGTATTTATGAAAAACGTTTCAGAAATATTACTTGCCCCGATTTCACCAGATGTTTTTCACGGATCTGTTTCATGAGATGAGAAGTAAAGAACGAAACTGCCGCTCTAAATCGTTCTCAGGGATTTTTTTTCAAAAAAAAAGGAACCGGCGTTTACCGGTTCCCGCTGTTTTGAATGCAGTGACGACACTTAGAAGGTGTAGTCGATACCCAATGTGTAGTTCTTGCCGTAAAGATCATACTGTGACAACTGACCTTTGTTACCCCAATAATAGTACTCAGGGCGATTGTTCAAGTTGGCCGCTTCGAAGCGAATGGTCAACTTGTCGTCCCACTTGTACTTACTGACGAGATCTAATTGGGCAAAAGGTGCCACCCAGCGTGTGTTGTTTGAGCTAACATTAGTGATGTCACCGTCTTCATCAGCTAGCCAATCCACGTAATCGCTGCGATAATTACCAGCTAGACGAATATCCCAAGGACCTTTGTCATAACCGATACTAATGTTAGCTGCACGTTTCGCCAATTTCCGGAAAGGTGTTTTAAAAACTGAGTCATCTTCAAACTTGAACTCACTCTCGCTGTCAGTAAACGTGAAGTTAGCAGCAACGTATACACCGCTTTCCCATCCGTATTGACCGTTTAACTCTAGACCGTTGATATACGAGTCACCTGAGTTGATCCACGTTTCAACGCCGTCGTTGAAAGCGATGCCATTAATTGTGGCTGACTTCTGTACAGTCGGATAGATCGCGTTTTTGATGTCTTTACGGAAGATACCTATCGACGCGTAAGCCATATCGTCACCGTAGTACTCTATGCTGAGATCGAAGTTGTTTGCTTCGTAGGGTTTGAGATCGGGATTACCGATACTACCGCTGATATCGCCCGCTGTGCCGTAATTAACCGATGTGATCGGAGCTGTTTGGGTAAAGCTCGGACGGCTCAAGCCGCGCCATATGGCACCGCGCAACTGTACTTGATCGTTGATGAAGTACTTCACCGTCAAGCTGGGCGATACGAAACCGTAGCTTTGATCGGCGTAAGTGCGAGCACCATCTTGATCGTAGGCTTGGCTGTCGGTTGATGTGTGTTCGTAACGGATACCTGCGATAACGACCGCTCGGTCTAATTCAATGGTGTCTTGAATATAGATGGCATTGATTTTCTCATCGGTCACGAAGTCGCGACTAATGGCGTCTTCAAAGTCAACGTCCATTTGATTCACTTGCTGCAGCATGCCGTAAGCATCTGCGCCAGTGACGTGGTTGCCAAATACTTGGTTTTCAAAGAACCAATCGTCAACTGTTACCGCACCCCAGTCAGCCATAGTAGCGCCATCCCAGGTGTAGCCAATAATGTAATCATTAACATCCTTGGTACGGTTGCGCGACTTGATACCTGTTTTAATGGTTCCCATTGACGTTTCATTTTCAGCGTTGAATTCAAAGCTGATTTCTTTGTCGTCACTAACATTCGCCCAGGTTTCGAAGGCATCGAATTCAAGGTTGGCGGGGTCTCTCAAATCGTCAGCATAAGCGACGAAGTAAGGACGTTGTGGGTTGGTCCAGTAAAATTCGCCACCCAATGTCTTGTCGTAGTTACGGAAAGTGATGTCAGCGTTGTCGCTATCATCTTCTTGTGCCCAACTGTAGCTAACTTGGCCGTCGAGTGCCCAGTCGTTAACGTTGCTTTCAAAGCCAAGGTTAATAGCGCCAATTTTACGTGTTTCGTAACGCTGTCTTGTCTCGGCATCGTGGCGGATGCGGCTAGTCACCATGCCTTTGCCATTTGAAAGACTTTCAACAAAGTCAATTTTGCCGTACTCATCTTTAAAGCGTGTTTCAGCTTCGTCGTACTTGTTGTACATGATGTTGGCGAAGACAACGGTGCCGCTGTCCATGACAGTGTTGATGTCATAGCTTAAGCCATAACGCTCGCGCTCCAGTTCGTACCAACGCATTTCCCAGTCGTCATTCAAATAGCCTGCATCCCAACCAAAACCTGTCTCATTGTTGAAGGTTTCGATCTTTTTGCTTGAGTAAGTCAGGCTGATGATGTGGGCAGTGTTGTCGCTAATGCGGTCACCGTAGGTAATAGACGCGTTGGGTGCCTGCTTGTAGTCGGTATATTCAGCAAATTTAGTGGCCAATTTCACTTTGAGTAAGGTGTCTTCCAAATCGGTGGGTTTCTTAGTGCTGAAATCCACGCGTCCACCGATGCTGTCAGCGTCCATTTCTGGTGTCAGTGTTTTGGACACTGAAATGCTGTCCATTAATTCAGTGGGAATGCCGTCCATAATCACTGAGCGACCATTTTCAGGTGCGACCATTGATGCACCGTTTACAGCGACGCTATTCAGGTCAGAGCTCAAGCCACGAATGGTTACGTAGCGTCCTTCACCTTGGTCGTTTTCTACAGCAATGCCGCTTAAGCGGCGCATGGCATCGGCAGCGGTAGAGTCTGGGAAGTTACCCAGGGCGTCTGAGTCGACCACGCTGATTATGTTTTGTGCTTCGCGCTGGCGCTCGACCGCATTCATCAATGTGGCGCGTGTACCAACAACTTCAATTTCTTCCATTTCTTGGCTAGCCGTTTGTGCAACGGTAGTGTTAGCGGCTGAAATAGCTACAAATATTGGTGCTAGGACCCAGTAATTTTGTCGTTTCATAGTATATCCCCTGTTTTTAATTGACCGATCTAAAGCTAGGCACGGGGAGTATTGGGGGGAAATATTAAATTCTTATTAAGTATTTCTTAAGAATTTGTGACAGTTTTACTTATCTAGTTTGTCAATTGAATTTTTATGTAGATAAGTACAATCTTTCACAACCTTTTTATTCATGAAATTGTCATTTGTATATCATAAGATGCTTCAGAACCAGTACTTAAATTTATGGAGTGATGGATGAAACAGATTAAGTGGGCCTTGTTTGCTATTTTTCTGGCTGCAAACATCAATGCTGATGACAAGTTCAACTCTAACAGCGCTTTTAGTGTTGGGTTGTGGGGCGATCAATTTTACAGCGATGACGCTCAGATTAGAACACTTCGTACACAGCAAACTGTCGACTCTCTTAATACCCATGATTTAGCATTCACTCTGTTTACTGGCGATACCAAAAACGGCCACCTACCTTGTAGCGACAAATCGATTGGTGAAGATGTTTTGACTATTTTTAACGCCCTTAAGATGCCTACCATTTATTCGCTAGGTGATAATGAGTGGACCGATTGCCATCGCACCAGCAATGGCGGATATGACCCAATAGAGCGTTTGGAGTATCTTAGAAAAACATTCTTTAGCAAAACACTAAGCCAAGGAGTTAATCCAATACGAATGCAGCGTCAAGTTTTGATCGATGGTAGTTTGAGTGAAAATAGCCGATATGTAAAAAACAATGTAGGGTTTGTGGCTTTGTCGATACCAGGCAGTAACAACAACTTCGTGGCAACTTTGAAGCAATGTCAAAAGGACTCAAACCGAAGCATCGAAGATTGTGAAAGGGCAAACGCAGAATATCGCGCACGCAACGTCCGCAACATAACTTGGTTAAAAGCATCTTTTGAAGAGGCACGCCTCAAAAGATACTCCGGAGTAGTGATATTGATACAGGCTGATATCTTTTTCCCTTATGAACTGTCCGATGGTGGCTTCAAAGAAGATTTTTTGCCCGGGTTAGACGACAACAATGGTTACACCGATTTTTACCTCACCTTGCAAAATGAGACCCAGCACTTCGATGGCCAGGTTTTATTAGTTCATGGTGATTCGCATTATTTCAAAATTGATAAGCCAATGTACGATGATGATGGGCGTTTAACGGCCAACTTCACGCGTATACAAGTTTTTGGAGATAAAGATAACAGCTGGGTTAAAGTGATTGTAGACCCAAATGAGGATAATGTATTCACATTTAAACCGATTATCCTTCGATAAAATTGACTTTAATTAAGTTCTAATTTTCTAAATCTCTTGTATGGTTAGATATTAAGTCTAAGTTTTTACTGTAGGCCCAAGTCAATTGTTTAAAGATTGGTTTACTAAAAAATTTAGTACTGAGATATCGTATTGTAAGAATTTCGTTAACGTTCATTCATTAAAATTAGACTCTCTAATTTAATGCGTGAAGATATTGAATCACCAATAATAGTAAATACAGCTAATTCTATAATAGAAAATCATTATCCATTCACTGTGGTTCACAAAAAAAACATATTTTCTTAATAAAACCACAACAGAATTGTCATAGTAAGCCTCTAATCTAGGTCCAGTTTGAGAAATCAAACCATAAAGACGTCAACTAAGAGGTAATAACTCATGCATTTTAAAAAAACAGCTGTTGCAGTCGCGCTGGTATGTTCAGGGTGCTCTTCAGCGATGGCAGAATTACTGCCAACAGTGCAATCGCAAAACCCATGGTTCACCGCTGATAGCGCATCAATCAAGGCTAAGCAAGCGATTACTACACCCAAAACTGCCAAAAATATCATCCTTTTCGTAGGTGACGGCATGGGTGTTTCAACATTAACTGCATCGCGCATCTATCAAGGCCAGTTGGCAGGTAACCCAGGTGAAGAAGGTTTACTTAGCTTCGAATCATTTCCTTACACTGCAATGGTTAAAACCTACAACGTAGACTCACAAACACCTGATAGCGCTGGAACGATGACCGCTATGATGAGTGGTTTAAAAACTGATGTTGGAGTGATTGGCGTTGACGCAGATATCCAGCGCGGAGACTGCAGCACTGTTGCTGGCAACGATGTTGCTAGTTACTTGGAGCTGGCTGAAATTGCAGGCATGGCTACCGGTGTTGTATCTACTGCGCGCATCACCCATGCTACACCCGCTGCGACTTATGCAAAATCAGCAGACCGCAACTGGGAAGACGATGGTGATATGCCTGATGAAGCAAAAACAGCAGGCTGTGAAGATATTGCCTCACAATTGGTGAACTTTGAAAAAAATCTCGAAGCACGTTACAGCGATATAGACGTCGATGGCATCGAAGTAGTCATGGGGGGTGGACGTCGCAGTTTCTTGCCTAAAGACGCTGCTTACAATAGCAACGATGCGGTATCAGCGGTTGAAGGTGACCGCACCGACGGTCGCGATCTGACTGCTGAGTGGCAAGCTCAATACAGCGATGGCAAATACATCACCGACAGCGCCGGATTAAATGCACTCGATTTATCAGCTGAAACACGCGTGATGGCTCTGTTCAATGAATCTCACATGCAATACGAAGCCGATCGGGGCAACGACGTTGCTGGTGAGCCCTCTTTGACTGAAATGACCACTGCTGCAATAAAAGTATTGGAAAACGATGAAGACGGATTCTTCTTGATGGTTGAATCAGGTCGTATCGATCACGCTCACCACGCGGGTAACGCAGCAGGTGCACTGACTGAAACTATTGAATTGTCAGATGCAGTTGCCGCTGCAGTTGCCAATACAAACCCAGATGAAACACTGATTCTGGTGACTGCTGACCACAGTCACGTTATGACTATTGGTGGTTATCCGAAACGTGGCAACCCAATTTTGGGCAAAGTTGTCAGCGTAGGTTCAGATACCCCAGCACTGGCTGCAGACGACCTGCCTTACACCACACTGACTTACAACAATGGTTTGGGCTATCGCAACTTGGTTGATGAAACAGATTCCGATGCCAGCTACGCAGAAGCCGCCGTCAGTGGCCGTGTTGATTTAACCGCTGTTGACACCACTAACATCGGTTATCACCAAGAAACTCTGGTACCGCTTAGTTCAGAAACTCACGCGGGTGAAGACATCACTCTGCACGCAACCGGCCCAGGCTCACAGTACGTGAACGGTGTCGTCGAGCAGAGCCGTATTTTCCACATCATGAACAAGGCACGTCGCCTGATTGCAGAATAAGGATAGGGTAATGAAACTTAAAACATTAGCAAAAGCGATTGGCGTATCGACGGTGTTGTTGAGCATGACCGCATGCGTTTTAGATGGCAGTGATGGACAGGACGGCAGTACTGGCCCACAAGGCCCACAAGGCGAGCAAGGCGCTACTGGTGCTACTGGCGCTACAGGCGCCACAGGCATGGACGGTAAAGATGCACCCAAAAACAGTCTTAGCCGCGTCGAATTGATCAGCAACGTTAA
>JALRIU010000076.1 GCA_023255355.1 Pseudomonadales bacterium
CAATGTCTGGACTAGCATTCATCAAAGCAGGCACGATAAACGACACCTCATGGATTAACCCAACACTCCATATATGGTGCGATTCGGCTCAACCAAGGGTCACTATCGATGATAACGCAACCCAGCTCGCCAAAGAGTCAACATAGCACTAAAAAGGAATCATAATGACAGTCTCACCGCGTCCTTTAGATGGTTTTAAAGTGATTGAAATGGGCCAACTGATTGCCGGTCCATTTGCAGGCACACTGCTCGCTTATTTTGGTGCCGAGGTAATAAAAATAGAACCCCCAGGTAACGGAGACCCTTTACGTGGCTGGCGAGCGCTAGATGACGATGGCACATCTTTTTGGTGGTACAGCATTGGTCGCAATAAGAAATCTGTCAGTATAAATCTTCGCACTGATGAAGGACGTGCTATTGCGAAAGACTTAATCAACAGCGCAGATGTGCTAATTGAAAACTTTAGACCTGGCACAATGGAAAAATGGGGGCTAGGACCTGACACGATCAAGCAAACCAATCCAAAACTGATTTACTCAAGAATTTCGGGTTACGGCCAAACCGGACCTATGGCAAATCGCCCCGGCTTTGCATCTGTGGCAGAAGCCTTTAGCGGATTTCGCGCAATTAACGGGTTTCCAGACATGCCTCCGGTAAGGCCCAACTTAAGCATGGGCGATACCATGGCTGGGTTTCATGCCGCCTTTGGCATTATTTTGGCCCTCGTAAGTCGATTACGAGGCCAAGGTGAAGGTCAGGTTGTTGATGTCGCCATTTATGAATCTATGTTTAATATTATGGAAGGTATCGTACCTGAATATAGCGGCAAGGGGCTTGTTAGAGAACCCTCAGGTTCAACGTTAACGGGTATTGTGCCAACGAATACTTATCTATGTAATGATGGAAAATACGTTGTTATTGGCGGTAATGGGGATTCGATATACAAACGCCTAATGCGCGCAGCTGGCTACCCTGAGATGGCTGACAATCCTTTAATGGCAGATAACGCTGGACGCGTAAAACACCAACAAGAAATTGATAACGCTATTGGGGAATGGACCGCTTCGCATCCATCGCACACCATATTACAAATACTCGAAAATGCAGATGTGCCCTCTGGGCCGATTTACGATATCACCGATATGATGACTTGCGACCAGTACAGGGCTCGCAATATGTTCGAAAGCGTCGACATAGGCACAACGAAACCGCTTGAAATACCAGCGATAGCTCCCAAATTAAGCGAAACACCTGGCCGCACTGATTGGCCCGGACAAAAGGTCGTAGGTGCTGACACTAAAACCGTTTTATTGGACCTTGGATACGACGCAGCGACGATAAAAAACCTGCAAGACAACGGTATAGTATGAGGAATAAGCTTTGAACGATGGTGTAATTATCAATGAAGTAGGCCTAAGAGATGGCTTACAGAATCAACCCAGACTAATCAATACTGAGCAAAAACTTCAACTCGCCGACAAACTCATTGCTGCTGGTATCAAACATATCGAAGCGACCAGCTTTGTAAACCCAAAGGCAGTCCCCCAGATGGCGGACGCTGGGGCAGTAGTTGCAGGACTGCCTCACAGCGCAGAACTTAACTACAGTGTTTTGGTGCCTAACATGAAGGGCTACCAACGTGCAGTTGCCAGCGGCATGAAAAACATCGGTTTGGTTATTGCTGTAAGCGATACGTTTAATCAAAAAAACATACGCATGACTTTAGATACGGCACGAGAAATGTGTTTTGAGGTCATCAATCAAGCAAAACAAGATGGTAATACCATTAGAGTATACTTATCAACAGCATGTTTTTGCCCCTATGAAGGCGAAATCAAAGTAGATCGAGTTCACCAACTTGCCTCACAAATGATCAATCACGGTGCAACTGAAATTTCCATTGCAGACACCACCGGCTCAGGTGTACCAAACCAAATTGATGCCATTTGCCGACCACTGGTTGAACAATTTAAAGACGTTATATTCAACCTGCACGTTCATGATACTGCAGGACAAGCAACAGCGATGGTATGGGCTGGCTACCTTGCGGGTATACGATCCTTTGATGCTTCAATTGGTGGCTTAGGCGGCTGTCCTTTTTCACCAGGAGCTTCGGGCAATGTCGCCACTGAAGATTTAGTTTATTTATTTGAAAAATCCAACATCAATACTGGAATATCCCTTGCTGGATTGTCTTCAGCAGTACGCTATGCAGAAGAAATCACCGGCCAAAAACTGGGTGGCAAAGCCATGCACTGGTATTGGTCGCAACAAAAAAGGCTCAACCTTGTCAAATAACCGACTGCATTACAATCAGTCAATAAAAAGGTATATGGGTCAAATTAAGTGAACTAAGTCACTTTACCTAACATATAGATCAAATAACAACCAAAGGTTAAAAAACTTAGCAATTCGATGATTTTTTTGGACAAAATACTTGCCCTCAACATTTTTTTGAGTATCATATGCGCCTCTTCCAGAGCACGCATTGCCAAGAAGAAATTTGGGTCGTTAGCTCAGTGGTAGAGCAGTTGGCTTTTAACCAATTGGTCGCAGGTTCGAATCCCGCACGACCCACCATACAAAACAAGGCTCGCCATTGGCGGGCCTTTTTTGTACTTGGTTTTAGAAAGGTAATATTAGAAGTTTTAGTATTTGTGGATAAGTTGCTAAGCTACGCTGAGCGAAGTTTACACAGTAATTCAGCCTCTGCCCGCGACATACCGCAACGTTTAACTAGAACGTCAGCATCAACACCCTGCTCTACTAAACGATTAGCATCGCCGAAGCTAAACATACTCATTTCCTGTGTGCCATGTTTCTCTGCTTTATTTAATCCACTGAGCAAGCGTTTTTCTAACGCAGATAGATGACGTCCAACGCCTACAGTACCTTTATTTAGGGCTTTTAGCTGTTGTTTATATTGTGAAAGCTCACCTTCAAGCGAACTTATTCGTAATTGGGTTTTGCGCAACTGCATAGTAAATACAATAGATAGACAAGCTATGGCAGTAATGCCAGTTGTGATGGCCAGCAGAATTAACACATCAGACTCGATCATAGGAGATCCTTAAATATCATCAACTTCAGCCCACTCATCATCAGTAAGCATTTTGTCTAGATCAATTAAAATTAATAATTGATCATTTTTATTACATACACCACGAATAAACTTAGCGTGTTCATCCGCACCTACATTCGGCGCTGTCTCGATTTCTGACTGTCTGAGATAAACAACTTCGGCGACTGCGTCGACCAAAATACCAACGACATGCTCATTGCTCTCGATAATAACGATACGAGTATTATCGGTAACATCAGCAATCGGCAGACCAAAACGATCGCGGGTGTCTATTACCGTTACAACGTTGCCTCGCAAGTTGATAATACCTAATACATAAGAAGGCGCACCGGGTACAGGAGCGATTTCTGAATAGCGCAACACTTCTTGCACCTGCATTACATTGATCCCGTATACTTCACCTTCAAGCATAAACGATACCCACTGTAGAATTGGATCATCTAATGCTTTTTCCATTGCTTTAGCCATGTTTATTCCTCACCGAGGGCTGGTGTCAAAAAACCAACCTTGTTTT
>JALRIU010000123.1 GCA_023255355.1 Pseudomonadales bacterium
AGGTAATTATCGGCCATGGCGGTGCTGATATGAGCCCGCTTAGAGGCTATGTCACCGCTTTTGATGCGATGACCGGTAAGCAATTATGGCGTTTTTACACTGTTCCAGGCGACCCAAATGCTGCTGATCAAAATGTTGCAGAGCAACTCATGCAATCCACCTGGCTCGGAGATTGGTACGGCAAAGGGGGAGGTGGTACCGCATGGCATGCGTTTAGCTACGATGCTGAATTAAACTTAATTTATCTTGGCGTTGGAAATGGTTTTCCTTACAGTCAAAACTTAAGAAGCCCTGGTGGCGGTGATAATTTATTTTTATCTTCGATTGTTGCCGTGGATGCTGATTCGGGTGAATATGTTTGGCATTACCAAACATGTCCCGCCGAACAGTGGGATTGTACTGCTACTATGGACATGACTATTGCCAACTTAACGATTGATGGTCAAACCCGAAAAGTATTAATGCAGGCCCCTAAAAATGGTTTTTTCTATGTGCTTGACGCAGCAAATGGTGAATTGATTTCGGCTGAAAAGATAGAAAAAGCAAGCTGGGCAGAAGCGATAGATATGACAACGGGGCGTCCCATTGAAAACCCTGGTATTCGCTATCAAAAAACAGGGGAGTTTTTTGAATTATGGCCTGGGCCTCAAGGTGCCCATAGTTGGCTGCCTCAAGCTTTTAGTCCTGTCACCAACTTGATGTATGTGCCAATTATAAGAATGGGAGCAATGATTGGACCAGCTAACCCCGAAGCCAAAGATTTTACAGCAGCGATTGGCGTCACTCTTATTTCTGATGCAGAATTGCCAGGAAGTCGAAAAAGTTTTTTACGTGCTTGGGATCCTGTTAAACAGCAACAGGCATGGGAGATAGAACTACCAGGAGTTTGGCCAGGTGGTATTCTTGCCACAGGTGGTGGCCTTGTATTTCAAGGACGGATTGATGGCTACTTAAAAGGCTACAATGCTCAAACAGGTGAGGAGGTTTGGTCTCACAAGACAGCATCACCTGTGGTAGCTCCTCCAATCTCCTACCGTGTTAATGGTAGACAATATATTACTGTTTTAACGGGGAGTGGTTCGCAAGGTGGGGGTATCATCGGTGGTGGTAACGCCGCCTACCGTACCGATTACCAACTACCGCGCAGGATTTTGACCTTTGCTCTTGATGGCACTGCGCCTCTACCTGATGTGAGTTTACCTACGCGAATACCTGCGATAGATCCAAATGTTACCTATGATGAGAAACAAGTATTTGAAGGGGCTATGGCCTACATCAATAACACGTGTATTGTCTGTCATGGTTATAACGCTGTTGGCGCTGGAGCTGCACCCGATTTAAGATATTCCCCAATTATTTTGGATAAAGCCGCTTTTGCCTCAATCGTAAAAGATGGAGCGCTTGTGTCAAACGGTATGCCGGCCGCTACGCATATTACTGAGCAGCAGTTAGAAGCTGTTCGTTATTATTTGAGAATGGTAGCGTTAGGACTTGTGCAACAGGAGCAGGGCGCATCCCCCATGCATTAATAAAAACGCACGCTTTAATAAACAACACTGTTGTGTAAAAATGTCGTGCTAGGTATAGTATTGGCATAGCAAAAATAAGGAATATACTCATGTCTGAAGCTTATATCATTGATGCAGTAAGAACACCAAGGGGCGCAGGTAAACCTGGCAAGGGTGGCTTGGTTAATTGCCACCCACAGCATCTAGCTGCAACTGTAATGAAGGCTCTAATGCAACGAAACAATATTACTGCAAACAGTATTGACGATGTTGTTTGGGGTACCAGTGCTCAAAAGGGTCGCCAAGGGGGTGATGTTGGTCGTATGGGGGCCTTGGATGCAGGTTTAGGTATCGAAGTAAGTGGCGTTACTATGGACCGTTTTTGTGGCAGTGGTTTAACGGCTATCGCTTTGGCCGCAGGTCAGTTAGGAGCAGGCTTTGAAGATCTGTTGATCGCGGGCGGTTCTGAGATGATGTCTGAAATAGAAAGTCAGCGCCGGTTAGAGCAGGAACATAAAATGCCGTCGTTAGGCCTTGGTACAGGTAATCACCGGTTACAAGCCAAGTTTCCGCAATCTCACCAAGGTGTTTGTGCTGATGCCATTGCAACGATGGAAGGTATAACACGAGAAGCTTTAGATGCCTTTGCCGTAGAAAGCCAGCGACGTGCGCATAAAGCGTTTACCGAGGGACGTTTTGATAAATCAATAGTGCCTGTGCTCGATGATGAAGGTCATGTCATTTTAGATAAAGATGAACACCCTAGACCTTCAACGACTGAGGAAGATTTGGCAAAGTTAGCCCCAAGTTTTGCGCAGATTGCAGATTTTCCAGTCGATAAGAAAGGCAATACCTTCAAAACACTTATTAATAGTGTTTACCCTAATATTGACATTCAACACTACCATCATGCTGGGAATAGTTCAGGGATTGTCGATGGTGCAGCAGCCTTACTGATGGCAACACCGGCAAAGGCGGCAGAATTAGGATTAGTGCCTCGCGCAAAAGTTATCGCTGCTGCAAATATTGGTGATTGTCCAACGCTTATGTTAAATGGGCCGGTACCTGCCGCCAAAAAAGTTCTTCAAAAAGCGGGTTTAACCGTTGCTGATATCGATCTCTGGGAGGTCAACGAGGCCTTTGCCGTGGTAGTTGAAAAGTTTATTCGTGATTTGAATCTCGATCGTAATAAAGTCAATGTTAACGGTGGGGCTATCGCTATGGGGCACCCTATTGGTGCGACCGGTGCCGTTATGGTTGGAACCGTTTTGGATGAGTTGGAGCGACAAGGGCTTCGTCGTGCTTTAATCACAATGTGTGCGGCTGGTGGAATGGCGCCTGCCATTATTATTGAACGTGTTTAATAGGAAGGTACATGTCAGATAAATTTGCATCAATGTTTCCTTGGCCGGAAGAAGACTTTTCCAAATATGGCGAAGTGGACGTTAAGAAACTGGGCAAAGTACAGCATTTTGTCGGTAAAGTGATGGATCGAAACTGGGTTTCAATACCCCATGTTACCCATCATGATGATATCGACATTACCGAGCTCGAGGCTAAGCGCAAGGCATGGAATGCAGCACATTCTGAGCAGAAACGAAGTATTCTACCCGCCCTAATTAAAGCTTCTGTTGAGGTATTGAAAGTTTACCCTCAATTTAATTGTTCATTAAGTGCAGATGGGACGACGGTGACCCAAAAAAAATATTACCACATTGGAGTTGCTGTTGACGTTGCAGGCGGTTTACTCGTTCCGGTGATACGCGACTGTGATAGTCGATCTGTTGATGATATTTCCACAGATGTTGCTGATAAATCTGCTCGAGCAAGGGCTGCTGGACTCCCTATGGCAGAAATGTCGGGAGGCTGCTTTACCATCACCTCGCTTGGACATATTGGTGGTACTGGCTTCACTCCAATTATTAATGCACCTGAAGTGGCTATTTTAGGTGTTTGTAAAGCGCGTCCTGTATTTGTACCGAATGAATACAGTCAGCCAGTTGCACGCACGTTGCTTCCACTGTCGCTGAGTTATGACCATCGAGTGATTAATGGAGCAGATGCAGCTCGTTTTATGCTGGCATTTAAAGAGGCAATAGATAAATTTGAATTTGCGTGATAGCCAAGTCGGCTATCACGTAGTAAAAATCACACTAAGTTTTTAACTGGTATTAACGCACCATGAATCGCTTTGGCTTTTTCAGAAGCCAAGAAACAAATAACTTCAGCTAAATCTTTTGGGTCAACCCAGCTTGAAAAGTCTGCATCGGGCATACCTTCGCGGTTGGGTTTTGTGTCAATAATACTGGGTAATACGGCATTGACATTTATCCCAGAGGTTTTTAATTCTTCAGACATGCTTTCAGTCAATTTCATAACAGATGCTTTGGCACAGCAATAGGCGCTCATTGTGCCAATACCGGTAAGTGCTCCCAATGCCCCAATATTAACTATCGCGCCGCTTTGTTTGGCTTTCATACCAGGTACAATCGCCATGCATGCATTACGCATGGTTTCAACATTGATGGTAAACATCTGTTGCCACTGGGTTGATTCGCTGTCGCATACCTCGTCACCCATAGTAAATCCACCCGCTACATTGCAAAGTACATCGACTTCCGCAAGGCCGGATAATTTAGTTTTAGTTTCTTGACGGTCGGTGAGATTGACTTGGATATATTGATCTGTATTAGAGAGCGATTCCATATTGACGATATCGACACCAATGACATTGGCGCCATAGCCTTGGGCGAGTGAAGCGACCGCTTGACCTAAACTTCCCGCAGCTCCGGTAACGATAATATTTTTATTGCTTAGCATAATGACTCCAAAGTTGACCTATCTATTATAGGGCGTACTTTAGCATAATCAACAGTGTTGATGATTAGCGCTAAATTTTAGCTAGTTTAATACCAAAAGTCGTTATACCAGGTTGAATACTCTTCGTGACCGGGCACATCACGGGCATTGGCATCACCATCGACAACAATTTGAATCACGGCGGGTTTACCACTATCTAGTGCACGTTGAATAGCCGGCGCGATGTCGGCAGGCTTTTCAACATATTCACCATGTGCGCCAAACCCTTTTGCAACCAAATCAAGACGTAATTGCTTGCCCCAGTGAGCTTCAGTTTCGGGTGTGTCATCACCCATCATGCCACGATAACCCCGCACCTCTACACCCCAGGCGAAATCACTTGCGACAACACATATAACCGGAAGGTTTTTTCTGACCGCTGTCTCAAGTTCTGATATGTGGAACAGAAATGCAGAGTCACCAGAAATCAATACAACTCTGCGATCGTCTTTTTTAGCTAATTGCGCACCGATGGCATAGGGTAATCCGGTGCCAAGATGTCCAAAATTTTGATTCCAAATGGAATCTCTTGGAGTGATTTGAGCATATGTCCAGGTATAAATACTGGTAGCGCCACCATCTCTGACGAGCACTGCATCGCTTGGAATGGCTTGCGTCACTTCAAGCATTAATCTGCTTGGATGGATAGGTACAGCGTCTTTGGGGGATTTATTGCGATATTCTTGTCTGAATATTTTGTGCTTTTCAATCAATCCCTTTGTGTAATCATTAAGGGGACGTGAAAATGCTTGAAGTTCGTTGCAAAGTTGAGGAACAACATCGCGTAAATCACCTATTAAAGGAATATCGATAGAGCGGTTAACACCAATGGCTAAAGGGTCGCGTTCTATATAAATCCAACGTCGTTGGTCATTGTTTTTCGCCCAATGACCTTTTTTTCCTTCGTGAACGGTTTCGCCAATTTCAGTACCGATAGCAATCACAACATCGCTCTCACTGACAGCTAGACTGCCAGCAGGAGAAAATCCACAAGGAAAGGTTCGCTCCTCGCAGCCTTCAGGAAATGAGCTGATGGGATAGGTGTGAATAACAGGGCACTGCAATATATTGGCGAGCTTAGCGATGCTGTTATGTGCTCGACTTGTAAAGGCACCTTGGCCTACAAGCATGATCGGACGCGTTGACGATTTGATCATCTCTACAGCCTTGCCAACTTGGGCTTGAGCTGCAGGAAGATGCAGTAAACGATAATTCACAGGTGCCACTATGGGTTGCGGGTCGATAGATGCTTGCATCGTGTTCATCGGAAGGTCAATGTAAACAGGCCCGGGTTTACCACTGTGGGCCTGTCTAAAAGCTTCTTGAAATATTTCATCGAGTTGCTCTGGATATTCGACTACTGCGGTGTATTTCATAGCTTCCTCAAAATACCGGTATTGCGGTGTATATTGAATGCGGCCTCTTCTCACCCGTTGGGCAGCTATTTGCGCACGTTGACCGCCTATAAATATAATCGGGGCATTTTCTTTAGCGGCATTAATTGCCGCAGGTACGAGGTTAGCAACGCCTGGTCCTTGATTGCCAACAACAACGCCTGTAACACCAGACATTTTCCATGCACCTTCAGCCATAAAAGCACCGGCTTCTTCATGATGTGGTGCAATAATTCGCCAGCCTCGTTGTTCGGCGGTAACGAATAGATGAAAAAAGCTTGGATCAGGTATACCAAATAAGGTTTTGACACCTTCTGCTTCAAGAAGCTCTAGAATTCTTTGGTATACCTTGTATGTCATCGTAGCTCTCTTAACTATGCTTGGTTGGGGCCGGGTAAAATTTTACGCGTTTGAGTAATACATGATCCAAAGCTATGGAAGCCTGTTGAGTGTAAACCGCCAGTACCACCACAACAAATCACAAGGAAATCCTTAGGTTCAACGGTGACGAACACCTTGCCATTAATAACACGATTTTGTGCTTCGAGTTGCTCGCGGTGCTTTTCGGTCAAGTAAGTTGCATCCTGACTTGCGTGGCGCCACAAGATTTCTTGAATGTCTTCAAACTTGGGGATAGCTTTGTGCAGAATTTTTGCGTGAACTGGATTAATCGCTATCATCATTTCTGCGTAAGGCATGGCAGGGGAGAACCCATTACATCCGATATACGCCAGGGATTTTCCCATCATTTCAAGAAAGTCGAACGGCCGATTAGACGTGGTGTCCAAAATATTTTGAGTGCCCATCGTGCCATAAACTGACACAGCATTACCTTCTATGCCGCGTCTTTCGGCAAACGGTGCCCATGGCGATTCTTCTTCCCATTCGCCAAACATAATACCGCCTACGCGGCCCGGGGTACCAAAGGTTGTTTCACTGGTGACGCCCGCCAATTGTCCGCCAACATTGCGGATGATTAAACGAATGGCGCGACCTATAGCTACGCTCATAGATGCGTGGCCGCCCAAACAACCGTGCTTGTAAGGGATATTAAGTTCGTTACGGATAGGGCCATTCACTAGTGTTAATGGTACCACCGGAGCGGTCGTAGCATTTAAACCAAACAATTCAAAGTTGGGGTCAGCCATACCTTCTAGTGAGGCTATGATTAAAGGTAGCGATTCTGCAGGAGCCCCTGCCATAACTGCATTGATGGCAATTTTTTCTACTGTACACGCAGAATTAGAGGGCGGTAAATGGCAGATGATTTCGTCAGCAAAGCGATTATTTGCGTTAAGAAACTCACGTACTCTAAGTTCAGTTGGCGGGATGAGAGGCAATCCGTCTCCCCAGCCTTGATCAAGTGCAAATTGTGTAAATTTCATGACATCATCGGTATCGGTCTCGTGCTGAAGACTTGATAACCATTCGATATCACATGCAGCATCGCCACAGTCTCTAAGTTCGATAGATTTCTCTGGTGAGGGTTTATAGGGGGGAATACTACGTCTTATGTTCATGCGATATTTTCCATTTGTTCAGTGACGCCCATCGTTGCGAGCATACCTTGTAGATGATCCTTAGCGACAGGTAACACATCATCTATCTCTTTTTCATTTAATGGGTAAGGTAGGATATGAATGCGAAGACCCGAGCGCCCGCCATGGGCTGAAAGTTGTTTGCCAAGTTGTTCAAATACTTCAGTACATACAGCGGTAGTTGGCAATCCAGCATTGGCGCAGGCAAGTGCGTCTCTAATGGTCCAGCCTGTGCAAGATCCACAGTTTCCAAGTCCGACGATGGCGATATCAATTGATTGAATAAATTCATCTAATTGTTTGGCAATTCTCTCGCCTTCTTCGCCGGTGCGGCCTTGGTTAGACCGCCAAAATTTCACTGTTGCTCCCGCTTTTTCAAATTCAGCAGCCCAATACTCTGAAACCCAATCCCAAGCCCGCCAAATTTCGTCTAATCTGATGCCAATGACCTTGCCATGTAATGATCCAGCATCAGGCCCTGGGCTAGTGATATCATCATTTCGAATTCCAGTAGGATCTAATATTTTTCCTATAGTCATAACATTCTCTCTCTTTAATAACTCCATCAATTTAATTTGAAGGTGGAGTATGTTTGAATGATTTTAGTCCATATATATGGACTATTATGTATTAATTCGTGTACTATATTGCATTCAAACTAAAACTCTGTCTAGTCAAAAGGTAACGAGAGTCAAAAAAATATGCGCCAAATTGAACATTTGTTTATGTTGATGGACCTGTTTGCAGAGCAAAAACAACCACTTTCAGTAAAATTCATTGTCGAACATTTTAATTGGCCTCGCTCAACAGTATTTAACATGGTCAATACGTTGATTGAGCAGGGGTATTTATTTCAACCTGTTGTTCGTGGTGGATATTTTCCAACCAATAAATGGTTATCAATGGGGCAGGGCTTTGTAGATGCCCTACCTATGCCTGTCTCGGTGAATGATTTGTTGATTGATTTGCAAGCAATGACAGGGGAAACAATTCTTTTGGTGGCGCTCAACAATGATCAGGGAGTGATCCTTGATATCGTCGAAAGCAAAGAAGTTATCCGTTACAGCCCTAAGTTAGGAGAAAAAATTCCGCTTGCTACAACGGCGGCTGGTAAGATTTTGATGTCTCAAATTTCTGACTTTGAACGGCATCAAATAATTTCAGAAAGCCAGCAGCAAGTCGAATTTAATAGGCAAATAGGGTTGTTGAAAGAGCAAGGTTGGTTAGCCAGTATCGGCCTTTATACCGCAGATCTAGCCGGGGTAGCGGTACCTTTTCCTCTCAATGGTCGCAGAAATGCAATCGCCTTAGGAGGCCCAGCAAGCCGTGTCACTCAACAAATTGAGAAATTTGGCGCTTTGATGGCAAGCGAGGTGGATCGGTTTTTGCGAAATGCTGGTGCTTAAACTATCGCTTTGATAGTGAATATTGAGATTTAAGCATTCTGCTCCATTCTTTGGTGTATCGTTCAGCTATCTCAGTAACTGAGGCTTCTTTGTATTGTTCGCGCAGAAGCAATACCGTCATGATCGAGCTTAGTTGGATATAGGTAGACACTTCAATATCTGCCTCGGAAGAGAAAACACCAAGAGTTTGAAGTTCTTTTAGAATGTCATAAACCGTGGTAAATAAAGGATCATCTCTGTTTAATCGAAAGCCATTTATAGAATCAACCATCAGTATTTTTGCAGCTTCAGGATTCTCCAAAATGACCTTGGCTAAATTAAAAACCCTTTCATAAAGCGTATCGTTGGCATCAAATGAGGTCATTTCTGACATCAAACGTTCTGACACGGTACTGTTGGCTACTTTCAATAGATGATCTCTGTCATCAAAGTGCATGTAAGCAACGCTTCTGCTAACACCTGCGCGTTTTGCTGCTTCTTTCATGGAGAGTGCTTCAACACCTTTTTCTGCAACCAATTCGAGCGTTGCGTTAAGTATTTTGGCCCGAGTGAGTTGCGGGTTCCGGATACGTTTTTGAGGCTTCATTTGACATTCGTTTCAAAAAAAATAGTAGTCTAACAGTTTTATGCCTACTGTACATCGTGACTAGTAATCGTTCTGTTGACACAGGAGGAAATTATATTTAATGTACACGCATGTCCACTTAAGGGGAAGTCATGAAACAATCAGTTGTTGTTGCTATAGTTACAGGAGCCAGTCGAGGAGCAGGGCGGGGCATTGCCATTGCCTTGGGGAGGCATGGTTGCACAGTTTATGTTACGGGCCGTTCATTGCGTGAAGCAGACTCGCCACTACCAGGCACCATTTTTGAAACTGCAGACTTGGTAACGGCAGCAGGCGGTAAGGGTATTGCAGTTTGTGTTGATCATAATAATGATGCTGATGTGGCAGCTTTATTTGATCAAGTTAAGCGTGAGCAAGGGCGATTAGATATTTTGGTAAGTAATGCCTTCCAGTCTCATGATGATTTAGCTAAGCCCGGTCATTTTTGGGAAAAGCCGCTCAATCAAGTGGACATGTGGGATGTAGGCTTGAGAGGTGCCTACGTTGCAAGTTATCACGCAGCCAAGATTTTTTCCTCGCAACAGCATGGCTTGCTAGTATTTACATCAGCTCCCGGTGCACAGCATTATGTCTTTGGACCGGCTTATGGTGTTCATAAGGCAGGACTAGATAAAATGGCTGCTGATATGGCAGTAGATTTTAAAGACTTCAATGTTGCTTCAATATCGATATGGATGGGGGCGCTCTTAACAGATCGGTTATTAAAGATGATCGAGGCAGAGCCAGAGCGTTATGCATATTTAAATCCCGCAAAAATGGAAACCCCCGAATTTACCGGACATATCATCTGGGCTTTGTTTAACGATCCTGATGTGATGGCTATCAGTGGCCAGCATTTGATAGGTGCAGAACTAGCTATTAAATATAACATTAAGGATAGTGAGGGGCGTCAACCACCCTCCTATCGGGATACCTATGGTGTGGCACCAGTCCAGCAGCACCCCTTTGTTATAAAGGGGTGAAAACTGGTGCTAGCTATCAAGTCGTTTAGCTACAATAGCTTTTAGATCGGCGGTTTTGATTTTTGCTGAGCCGGTCGTTTTGAATTCTGCTTCGTCAAAGAACATAACAATTCTGGGTACTTTGTAACTCGCCAGTTTTTGTTTGGCGAAGGCTTGAATAGTGGTTTGATCGCTAGTTTGTCCTTTATGCAAAACGATACACGATACTACGATCTCACCCAAGGTATCGTGGGGTATACCAACGGTTTGAGTTAACTTAACACCTGCTGCATGTTGGATCACGCTATCGATTTCAGCAGGAGACACATTAGCGCCGCCTGTCTTGATAATATCGTTCAAGCGGCCCTTCCAATATAAGCGGTTCTGTTGGTCTACGTAGCCGCCATCTCCAGTTCGAAGAAAACCGTTTTCATCGACAGATTGATCGAGGGGAACACCGATATAACCAAGCATTAATGTTGGCCCTTTGACCGCGATTTCTCCTTCTTGTCCCATTGGCAAAGTCTCTCCGCTGAGCGGGTCGACGATTTTAAATGTCATGCCGGGTACCGGTTCGCCGCTGCTGTTAGCGATAATCTCGGCGGGTGTTCCAGACTCAAAAATTGAGCTGATAGTAAACGTTTCCGTATTACCATAGGCATTAATAGGCTCATGCCAATCGACGTTGATGGTGGGGTGTTTAGCAAGTCCAGTAAGGTTACTGAGATATTTCATGCTTGATAAATTTACATCCTGCCAATTTGCTGCAGCTTCTAATTGTGGCCATTGATGCGGCCAGGCAATGGCCATAGTTGCTTTTTCTGTAGACATGATGTCGAGTGCTTCTTCGGGCAAGAATGTTTTTTGTAGCACTAAACATCCACCTGCAGTAAGTGTTCCGCCAATTGCCATACCAAAGTTGCC
>JALRIU010000184.1 GCA_023255355.1 Pseudomonadales bacterium
AATGCGTCGCACAGTAAATCACCGGCGTGGGCGGGTTCTAAATTGAGATGCTTGCTAGTCCAATCTGGTGTGGCTTGCACAACCCAGAGATTAGCGTCATGTTTTCTGTCAGGTTTGCTACTGTCTGACACGGCGTGCATGATAATGGCATGATCGCGCAGTGCATTGATTTGAAGATCGAACTCGGGTGCGATTTCAACAATGCAGCTCCATTGTGGTTCTATGCTTCTATCTGCCTGATCAAAGATGCTGAGCCATTCTTTGGGCCATGCTGTTGTCATGGCATTTGCCTGTGCAGGTGGTGAAGTTACAACAACTTGTGTGGCGCTAAATATCGCTTCGTTATCACATTCAATAATCCAATTGTCATGCTCACCGCGTGTCAGATTAATTACTCTATGCTGGGTGCGAACATCGATGCCATCAAGTAAAACTTTATGCATGCTATTCATATTAGGGGTGCCAACAAGATGAGATTCTTGAATATCAGCGTAATTAACTTGCCAGTCTTTAAGCACGCCTTGTTCGATAAGCATGCTGAACAAATGAGCAATATTTTTATTGCCATGCGCCACGCTAGTTTGAGAAGGGCTAAGACTTATGCAGCCAATATCCACACTTTGCTGGGTTGGTGTCTGACGGCGTGCACAGCGGCCACCTGAGCCTCTGCTTTTCTCGATTATAACAACGGCTTGCCCGTTATCTTTTAACGATTTTGCAAGATAACTTCCAGCGCTACCTGCCCCTACGATAAGGGTGTCGAAATGCTCCATCAAACTTTCCTATATTTTTACAATAATTTTACGTTTACCAAGGATGCTTAGATTCAGTTGCCAGCGTACAAAGTTTATTAAAGAGGGCTTTTGATGAACATTCTTATTAGTGGCGGTACAGGTTTTATAGGGCGGCACTTTATTAACCGTTTTAGTGAGCATAGATATACAATTATTACACGTGATATTGTTCGAGCTAAAAACCTCTTAGGCGATAGTCATCATTACATTACATCGATTGGCCATCTGCAAGGCGATGAAATTTTTGATGCGGTTATCAATCTGGCGGGTGAGCCGATAGTGGGTCGGCGGTGGACAGGCGAGCGCAAACAGGCGCTTCAAAAAAGCCGTTGGCATATCACACAGGACCTTGTGACATGGATTAACTCTGCCGACGTTAAGCCGCGTTGCTTTTTGAGTGGTTCAGCGATTGGGGTTTATGGTATTCATGATAACCATGCTTTCACCGAGAGCGATAAAGCGTTACATGTGGATTTTTCAAGTGAGCTATGTCAGCGTTGGGAATCGATAGCGCTATCGGCACAATCGCACACTAGAACGGTACTGTTGCGCACTGGAGTGGTATTGAGCCCTGATGGTGGCGCTTTGGCGAAAATGCTGTTGCCCTTTAAGTTGGGGTTGGGTGGCCCGATTGGGCATGGCAAACAATGGATGTCTTGGATACATCTTGAAGATTATCTCAATGGCTTGCATTTTTTACTGGAAAACAAGCAATCGCAGGGTGCTTATAACCTTACCGCACCGCAGCCTGTTACCAACAAAACGTTTGTTGCTGCACTAGGCGAAGCCTTAGGTCGCCCCACATTTATACCCATGCCTAGCATCGCTATGAAGCTTGCCCTTGGAGAGGCTGCGACCTTGTTACTGGATGGTCAGAAAGTGTTGCCTAAAAAAATTCAAAATGAAGGTTTTACCTTTGCCTTTGAAGATATAAAGTCTGCCATGTTTGATTTAGTTGGGGCTTAATGTGAAACATATTTTTATTGTTACGCTGCTTTTTTTAGCAGGGTGTGTTGGAGTGCCAGAAGGTATCACTCCGGTTCAAAATTTTGATCAGTCGGCATATTTGGGTCGTTGGTATGAAATTGCTCGTCTCGATAATCGCTTTGAAAAAGGCATGTCACAGGTAACGGCAAATTACAGTCTCAATAGCGACGGCAGTATTCGTGTGTTAAATAAAGGCTTTGTTGACGAAGAGCGGCGCTGGGCAGAGGCTGAAGGCAAGGCAAAGTTTGTTGATGCAACTGATGTGGCGCATCTAAAGGTTTCGTTCTTTGGACCGTTTTATTCATCTTACATCGTGTTTGATTTGGCTGAGGATTATTCTCATAGCTATGTCACTAGCAGTGAGCGAGATTATCTTTGGTTCCTGTCGCGCACGCCACAAGTATCTAGTGAGCAAAAAACACATTTTCTTGAAACGATAAAAACGTTAGGCTTTGCCTCTAAAGATGTTATTTTTATTGATCAATCGAAACACTAAGGATTTATTATGCGCGCTTTGCTAGTGGTGGCTCACGGGAGTCGTCGACAGGCTTCAAATGATGAAGTAGGTGAATTGGCTGGCGTTCTCGCGGCAAGGGTTGCTGGCCGATACCACTATGTTAAGGAGGCTTTTTTAGAAATGGCTGAGCCTGATATAGCTAGTGGCTTGCAGGCGTGTATCGATGCAGGTGCCAAGCAGATAGATGTACTACCTTATTTTTTGTCAGCGGGAAGGCACGTAGTCACCGATGTCCCGGAAGATGTTGCAAAGGTAGCCACAAAGTACCCTGACATCGAAATCAGCATTTTGCCTTATGTTGGTCAGGTCGCCGGAATGGTAGATTTGCTGGCGGAGATTTGCTCCCCGCCAAGCGCGAATTGATCAGCGATGGATCTTGGTAATTTTTGTTCCTTCGAGGTTTAAATTAAACATCAAACCTTTGTTGCCAAAAATAAATGCAATGATAGGTTCTCTTGCGGTTTTGACGTCAATCTCGCCACCTGCGCCAAGGCTGGCAATCGCCACAGAGCCATCTAGGCCTGCATCCCAGCCATCACTTAATGTAAATCGTTCTAATGCATCATCGGTCATGAACAAAAGGATTTGAGATTTTTCTTGAACACCTGCTTGTAAACCAAAAGAAGCAGCGGCAACGTTGTAATAACCTTCTGTCTTGCCATTGACGATAAGTTTGCCTTCACCGTATTCACCGCCAAATACCAAACCTGCTTTTATAACACTTGGAAAGACTAAAATGCCTTTGGCTCGTTGTGAGAGTTTTTTTCCTGCCGGGGTGACTTCGTAAAAATTCGCTAGCGCTTCTTCTACAAAAGCATCGATTTCTTCTTTACTATCGGCAAAAGAGGGTGAACTAATGAGTGTAAAGAGTAAACCAATCATTAAAAGGATACGCATAGTAATATTCCTGCTGTTGAACAATGAAATATAGCATAGCTAATGTTGATAAGTTTGGCGAGCGTGGATTGATGTAGATCTATTCAAAAAACGGGCAAAAAAAAGCCGGCGGTTGCCGGCAAAATCGTTTAAATAATCGAGACCTAGGGATTAGCTATCTTGAATAGCCACAGCCGCTAGGAGAGCTAGATAAAACGCATATACGATTTCCATTGTGTACCTCCTTGGGTGTTTGCAGTTGATGGGTGTAACTATAAAAGACGTGATTTATGAAAACAAATGAAATAAAATCGAATAAATCATGAATTGAGGTCATATATGTTAGTTAAAGAGTTGCAGCGCAAGGATTTAAATTCATTATTAACCTTGTATGTACTATTAGAAGAGCAAAGTGTGTCAAAAGCAGCGGATCGTTTGTACCTAACCCAATCTGCTATTTCCAAGGCACTTGGGCGCTTACGAGATAGTTTTGATGATCCGCTATTCGTTAGGGCCGGACAAAAACTTGTACCCACCCCATTTGCCGAATCTTTGCGGCAACCACTAGCGGATATTTTGGGACAAATCCAAACCTTGTTTTCGCCAGATGAATTTAATCCGAGAACGTTTAAGGGTGAGTTCAAAATAGGTATCGTCGAGTCATTGGATATGACATTTATTCCAATGTTTATGGAGCAAGTCAAAAAATTTGCGCCAAACGTGGTCGTGATTACCTTTAGCCAGTTACAAGATCAGATGAACCTTTTGCAGCAGGGGGATTTAGATTTTATTATCGCCCCGCGCTTTGACATGCTTGAAGAAGATTTTGGACGTCGTTTTTTCTATCAAGACCGTGCGGTTGTTGTGGCGCGTGAAGGACACCCTTTGCGAGACGATGCATTCACCACGATGGAAGCCTGCATGGAGTATTCTCGAGTGCAGTTGCATACGCCAGATTTTCAGCGTTTTGCGGTGATTAGGGAAGAGCTTTATCGACTAAGAAAGTTTTGGCCCATCGGTTTTGAAACGGACAACATGATTACAGCCTTAGGTGCAGTCGCTAAAACCGATCTTTTATTACCTTGCCCAGCCTTGATCATGTTGTTTGCTAGTGAACATATCAACGTGCGGCCGTTGGCGATTAAAAACTTTAGTCAGCCCATTCTGGAGCACGACGTTGTGTTTGCTAAGCGGGTTGAAACATCCGCTGCACATATGTGGATGTTAGATTTTATTGTTGAAGCGGGTAAGAAATTCAGTGAGCAAACCCGTATGCAAACACGTCAATTTAATGCCCGCTTGAAAATTTAGCCTCAGAGCCTGGTTGGTCTTGTTGATCTTTAATACGTGCCCAACATAATGCAGATACGGCAATACTGATTGCGCTGATGATAAATACAATACTCTTGTCATCAGCGCGGCTAATCATTAAGCCAATGCCCAAGCTCGTCACGAGTTGAGGTAATACTACTGAAAGGTTAAACAGCCCCATGAATAGGCCCATTTGGCCCTGATTGATTCGCACCGACATGATCGCAAACGGCAGTGAAACAATAGCACCCCAGCCGATACCCACGATAGCCATCAATAAATAAAGTGTTAGTGGCGATGTAGCAAATTGTGAGATGCCAAAATACCCCAACGCCATAATGCTGATGCTCAAGGTATGGGTTTTAACTCGTCCTAAACGCTCGCTGATAGGCTCCAACACGAAAGCAGGTAGTATGGCTGACACTGCACTGAGTACTAAAAACGCCAGTGAAATTGTGCGGCCCAACTCTGCATCGTCAAGGTCGGGCATGGCAAATTGAAGATAGGCAAACATATAGACAAACATGGTTTGCACGCCAATCCAACTGAAGGAGTGCGCGGCAATGACTTTTTTAAAGCTATTTATGCCTGCCTGTTGTTCACTCTCTTCATCCTTGGCAAATAGTGCTTTGCCTACAAGTAGCAACGTTAAAACAAGGCAAAATATTTCCATGGCGTAATTTTCTACTTCGATACTAGCTAGTCGTAAACCCATGGCATAAATGTCGTAAAGTAAAAAACCCCACAGTGGTTGGATGTAATTGAGAATTTCAACCAAAGAAGCCTTAGTTTGCGGTGTGGTTTCGTCTTCGCCATCTAAATACTTGGGCTCTTCAATAAAGAAGGGCGGTATGAGAGAAAACGCCAACACAATGATGACACCTACATAGATCAAGGCATAGTTATCCCAAATGGCGCCGATGGCATAGGCAAGCACCCCAAACGAGCCTGAAATTGTTTGCATCCAAGTATAGCCCTTGGTGCGGGCATGTCCTTTGGGCGTGACATCGGCAATGATGGCGCGCGTTGGGTTAAAACTAATGTTGATGGCCAAATCGAGGGTGAGTGCAATCGCGATAGCAACTCCCATAATTCCGCCTATCCCCATCGAGGAAGAAATGACGTCGATGTTGGGTAGGGCAAGTAACATTAACGCCGCTAGAACACCGCCAATCAATATGAAAGGACGGCGACGGCCATGCCACAACCAAACATTGTCGCTGATAATGCCGATTAACACCTGGCCAATAATGCCCGCTAGTGGCCCGGCCGCCCACACCAAACCTACATCATGAATATCGAGGCCATATTGGGTGGTGAGAATCCAACTAAGGGCGGAGATTTGCACGCTAAGCGCAAAGCCCATGGCAGTTGATGGCAAGCTAAGTAAGGCGTAAAAAGGCGCGGATAATTGTCGTTGGCTGTTAAGCATCGTTTAGAGGCACTTATTGAAAAAAGATTAAATTAACAAAGATTGTGTTTTGATAAAAGTCTTCTGAAGAAGTTTGGGAAAGCAGTATTAGTCTTTATTTTGTTGAGCAAGGGTCAAATATTGTTCATGCATAGTATCGACTTGTTGGTATAGCGATGCTAAATCACCGTCATTAGTTACCACATCATCTGCTGCATCTAAACGTTGTTCACGTGGCATTTGGCTGGCAATAATCGACTTTATTAGTTCAGGGGTATTGTTATCTCTAGCGCTCGCTCTGGATATTTGAACGTCAACCGGCACATCAACCACTAAAATGCGATCACAGCGTTGTCGTTGATTAGTTTCGAGTAATAGCGGTGAAACCAAAATTACATAGGGGCTTTTGGCATTGTGGATTTGGCGATCAATTTCTGCGCCGATGAGAGGGTGTAA
>JALRIU010000191.1 GCA_023255355.1 Pseudomonadales bacterium
CAGCGCAGTGGTTGGCACCCCAACAAGCGCCAAACAGCCAAACCGCTGTACTGGTAGAAATTGACGGTGTACTTTGGGGGCGATACCTGTTTACCACCCAGGTGCGTCCAGGCATTGCTGAACTCTTTCAAAGGTTGGGCAACAGCTATCAGCTCAGTGTGCTTTCAGGAGACCAAGACAGCGATCGGGCGCTTTTAGAGAAGCTCGTCCCCCCCGGCACTCCTTTGTTGTTCCACCAAAAGCCACAAGACAAACTCGATTATATCAAAACCCTTCAAGATCGGGGAGCACGAGTGATGATGGTCGGAGACGGGCTCAACGATGCAGGAGCCTTAGCTCAAGCTCAAGTTGGGGTGGCCATTACGGAACAGGTTGCCGTGTTTACACCTGCCTCTGACGTGATTATTCAAGCGGATTTACTGGCGCAACTCGACCGGATTCTGGCCCTTTCAAAAAGCGGCATGGTCATGTTCATTCGTCGTGAAATTTAGGCCTAGATATAACGCACCAAAAATCCCCACTAACGATAACATCACTGCTTCAATGGGTGTCGTTAATAAAAATAGCATCACAATTAATACCGGTAAAAACATACTCGCTTGTGCGCCGGCAAAACTTGCTAAGAAGTAATATGCAATTGTAATAGTCAATCCAATGAGCCGAGGCTTATGACTTGCATGTAATTTAGGTGCCGACAATTTGCGTAACCTATAAACCCAAAGGCAAGCAATAATAAGAGACGTAGTAAAAAGGAGGTTGGGCCAGGTAGCTTTTGCAACGCCGAATAACCCGATTAGAATAAGCGCGACAAATAAACTCGTCACCCATCCTATGAAAAGTTGAAATGCTGCGCGAATTCTTACCGAAGGGTCATTGATATCATTAGTTAAGCAGGTATGCAGAGGGAGCGCGATGACTAAACTGGACATTTCTAAACGATAAACAAAAGCATGTGCCTCTTGTATGGTGCTTATTTGTTCTGCCGCAAAGATAACAATAATGAACACTAAAGTTGCGATTAGCCTCAACCGATCATGTATTAGTGTCATAAACATGAATAAGATTAAAGGTTCAAGTGCAATCGGCATGTATTGATTTTTTGCCACGATGAATGTGCTCATGCCTAAAATCATTGCAGCAAGAAGCAAGTTAAGGATGTCTTTGTGGTGTGAATTCTTTGTAAAATTTACGCTAAATAAAATAGAGATGACAAAAAGGGTAAAAACAAGCGTGCTTTTAAATATATGCTGCGCAATAAAGTTGCCGGTCAGTTCATTGATGGCAATAATGCCAATCATAACTAAACCAATGGCTAGTGCGCCTCGAATTACGAGGGAGTATCTAATTGAATCAAGTTGTGTCACGGTTTGTTATCATTTTTAAGAAATAATATAAAAATAATAATTCAACTTTAGCGCTTCGCAACTTTTTGTGACAAAACTTTAAATAACATTATGAAGGAAATAAGGGCAGGAATTACCTGCCCTTAAGATTTAGTGCTTAACTAGATGTTTTTTTACGAGAGCTAAGCGTGCAGCAAATGGATCGTTGCCAAATTTAGGTGTGGCGTCATTATCCAATGTCATCATCCCATTTGGAGCATCAGCATACGTTTTCCATTCTGGAAGTCCTTCGCCATTAGGATTGCCTGTTAAGGCAAAGTTGACGACATAACGGTGCATATAATCCGCTGCCTGGCTATCCAATGCTGTTGTTTTATCAAGATATTTCGCTTTTTCTGTATTAAAGAAGAACGGAATTTCACTCGCGTGTGGCGCACCAGAGCGATCCTCTAATGACTCGGCAACATAGCCAAACCGGTAGGTGTAAGCATTGTGGCCCATCTTAGTGAAGCGTTCTGCTTGAAGCCCTACAGAGGCTTGCATCATATTGTCCTGACCTACAGCCATGATCAATGAGCGCAAATCTGCGTCACCGTTTGGATCGTAAACTTTTGCTGCTTCTGCGGCATCTTCGCCAAACATGGCAAACAATTCTTCTTTGCTAGCTGCACCCAAGAAACCGATATCGTTGAGCGTTGAGCCAACCATAATATCAACCGGGTTTAGGTCAGCGTCGGATAAGCTGTAACCGTCTGTTATAAATTGATCATCACGCACTGAGCCGCCAATATAGGACTTGGCATATGCGCCTGGGTTGGTGAACATTTCCATTAAGCTAACACCTTGTGCGACAGCATCGGCTGGAAGGGCTCGCAATGCCGCTAGGGCTTCTGGACCGTCGCCTTCAATGTTGTTAAGGCTAGCAAAGTGAGTGCCTTTTTCGTTTTGAGTGGCTTTGTCGATGTCGCTTGTGCGTTCAAGGTAGCTACCTGACATGACGATTGCTTTATTAAACATACCTTTCACGCCAGGATAGCGCAGTAAGTAATTGACTGACATACCACCTGCAGACTCACCCATGATGGTCACGTTGCTTGGATCGCCACCAAAGGCTGCAATATTATCGTGAATCCATTTGATCGCTAGGTATTGGTCTTGTATGCCAAAGTTTGGCGATTCATCAAGGGCAGGATGGGCAAAGTGACCAAAGCGAGCTAAGCGGTAGTTATAGCTGGCAAATACCAAACCGTCACGGGCAAAGGCGCTACCATTATAAGTCGCTGGAGAGGCGCCACCATTAACGAAGCCGCCGCCGTGGATCCACACAATAACAGGTTTGTTTTTGTAGTCAGCTTTAGTCCAAACATTGACATAGAGGCAGTCTTCAGCAGGTTCTGTGCCGAGTGGCGCTGCATCGCTAGGGAAGGGGATTTGCATGCAGTCGTTTCGGTATTCGGTTGCTGCAAGCGTTCCTTCGTGTTTGTTGGCCGGTATTGGTGCTGCCCAACGCAGGTCGCCTACAGGAGGTTGGGCGTATGGAATACCTAGGTAGGCTTGTACTCCATTATTTATTTTACCTTGTATCATGCCCTGGCTTAGTTGCACTGTGGGTTCACTAGGATTTGCTGTGATAGTTGGTGTAGTTTCTTGTTTCATACAACCCGTTAGTATTGCGGCGGTTATAGCGGCCGCTAAGGTAATTTTTTGGTTAATTTTCATGGTGGTTTAATCTGACCTCGTTATTATTGACACTCGTATTGTAAACGCTTACATTCGATCCCTATTTATTCTATAGCAGTCATCTTAATTTTAAACATAAGGATAACAAACATGACAATCTCTCGTCGTCAATTTCTTGGTACATCGGCCGTCAGTGCGCTTAGTTTGGGGGCTTTAATTGGTTGTCAAAAAGCTAGCGTTGCCAAACCTGCGGCGCAATATGGGATTCAGGCCTATATGGTGCGTGAATCTTTCATGCAAGACGTGGCTGGTACGGTTGAGAAATTAGCTAAAGCAGGCTTTAAAGAACTTGAACTATTTGGTCTGGGTTCAGGTTGGATGTTCCCCGCTGATACAATTTTTGGAAAATCGCCTCAAGAATTTAGAGCTATATTAGACGCTAATGGTATGTCTGCTCCCGCCGCGCATATCATGGGCGAATACGATAAAGATTTGTTGAAACGTATGGGTGATGTCGCAGGTTTCAATACTGTCATTGAGGCAGTAGGCGCTGAGTTGATGCATACAGTTGATGGCCAATTGGCAATCAAACCAATTACTGAAGAGCGTGTATTGGCTCAAATGGCAGCAAGACTTAATGCAACCGGTCGTGATTTTGCCAGTTCAGGTATGCGTTTTGCCTACCACAACCACCATGTTGAATTTGCATCAATAGAGAGCCATGTCGATGATGACGATGTGGTTGGCTATGACTTTATTATGGCAAACACCGATCCGGATTTGGTCAAAATTGAATTTGATTTTGGATGGGTTACAGCAGCGGGTCGCAACCCAATTGATATGCTTAACCACTATGGTTCGCGTGTTATCTCTTGTCACTTAAAGGATTACGACGCGGCTCAGTTTACTACTGAGCTTGAGCCATTTACCATGGCCTGGTCTGAGCGTTTGGTTACTCCGGGTGCAGGCGCCATCGATTTTCCAGCATTAGTTAAATTACTCGATCAATACGGCGTTAACCAGCGTTTCATTGAAGTTGATGTAACTCCTGATCCATTTGGGGATGCTGTTAAGGGCCTTGTTTATTTGAAAAACCTTGGTTAATGGAGTTCCCATTATGAGAAAAATGCTTGGCGTGATTTTGTTGGCGCTATCGTCGCTAGCTTTTGCTAAACCGCAATTAGTCGTGCTAACTGATATCGGTAATGAACCCGATGACCAGATGTCGCTTGTGCGTTTGATGATGTATAGCAATGACATTGAATTGCGTGCCTTGGTGGCGACTACGTCTACTTGGCAACGCGATAAGCGGCAAGTACATATGGTTTACGACATTATTGATGCGTATGAAAAAGTCCTTCCTAACCTAGAACAACACGCTGATGGTTGGCCAGCTGCGCAAACCATCCGGGATCGCGTCTTCATTGGTCCCGAAGGTTATGGTATGGCCGGTATTGATGCTGAAAATATTTCAGCTGGCGCTAAAGCGTTAATTGACGTGGTTGATAGTACATCTCAAAGGGTTTGGGTGTCGGTGTGGGGTGGGGCAAATACCTTGGCTGAAGCCATGCAGCATGTTCGTAATACCCGTTCTGCAGCTGAGGTGGAGGCCTTTCAAAAAGGCATAATTGTCTACTCAATTTCTGACCAAGACGACGCGGGTGTTTGGATTCGTAAAGAATTTCCTCTTATTGAATACATCAATTACCCCACAAACCAAAATGGTGAAGAGTACGCCTACGCCACCTGGACTGGCATTGCCGGTGACCGTTACTATCGCAATGGTGACGGCGCAGAGTTTAGCTGGGTGAGCCAAGAGTGGTTACAAGCCAACATACGCGATCAAGGGATTATGGGTGCGGCTTACCCTAAACACTGGTTCATTATGGAAGGTGATACACCTTCATTTTTGAGCTTAATTCCAAATGGCTTGCATTCAGATATGGCGCCTAACTGGGGCGGTTGGGGTGGCCGTTATATTTTGCGCACTCCCCGCTATGAATCCCATGATATTTGGACTCAAGGCGGTGATTTGTTTTCGCGGGTAACTTCAGCCGATACCATTCAGCTCAAGGATCGCGAGGTATCTTCAGATCATGCAACGATTTGGCGTTGGCGTCCCCAGTTCCAAAGTGATTTTGCCGCGCGGATGCGCTGGTCGTTGCCAAACAATGCCAAAGCTAATCACCCACCTAACGTAATAGTGAATGGTCAAAGCAACGCCGAGCCGATATACGTTACCATGCAAGTCGGCGATGAACTTCAGTTTGACGCCGCAGGCACAGTTGACCCAGATAATGATGCCTTGAGTTATGAGTGGTTTCATTACCCAGAAGCGGGCTACAGCAAAGGTCAAAGTATGGCAGGTTTGGAACTATCTGCTGTAAATACAGACACAGTTACCGTAAAGGCGACATCAAGTTGTCGTGATGTGTGGCTGCCCAATATGATGCCTTGTTCTCCAGAGGGCGTGGCGCACTTAATTTTATCGGTAAGCGATAGTGGATCACCTTCAT
>JALRIU010000303.1 GCA_023255355.1 Pseudomonadales bacterium
CGAACCAATACTGATTCAGGCATATCTAATGGCATTACACCTGTTGCAGCTGCGAAAGCAACTAAGCCAGAGCCTGCTGGGAAAGAAATACCCAACGGGAAGCGAGTATGCGAGTCACCGCCGGTACCGACAGTATCTGGTAGCAACATACGGTTGAGCCAGCTGTGGATTACGCCGTCGCCTGGACGGAGTGAGACGCCGCCGCGAGTCATAATAAAATCAGGCAATGTATGCTGAGTTTGAATATCAACAGGCTTAGGGTAAGCCGCAGTGTGACAGAAAGACTGCATGGTTAAATCAGCAGAAAAACCAAGGCAAGCAAGGTCTTTCAATTCATCGCGAGTCATTGGACCAGTGGTGTCCTGTGAGCCAACGGTGGTCATTTTGGGTTCGCAGTAGGTGCCTGGACGGATACCTTCGACACCGCATGCTTTGCCAACCATTTTCTGCGCCAAGCTAAATCCTTTACCGCTATCTGCAGGAGCAACTGGTTTGCGGAATAAATCGCTTGCTGGTAGGCCTAAGAATTCACGAGCGCGTTGGGTCAAACCGCGACCAATAATCAAATTGATACGTCCGCCTGCGCGCACTTCATCAAGCAATACTTCAGACTTCAATTCAAATTCTGAGAGAGTCTCGCCAGCTTCGTTGAGGATTTTTCCATCGTAAGGGCGTACTTCAATAATGTCGCCCATACCAATGTCGTCCACAGGTGCTTCAAACACCAGGGCGCCAGCATCTTCCATAGTATTGAAGAAAATTGGCGCAACTTTACCGCCGATACAGATACCACCACCGCGTTTATTAGGCACACCTGGAAGATCATCACCGAAGAACCACAAGACTGAGTTAGTCGCTGATTTACGAGAAGAGCCTGTTCCAACAACGTCGCCCACAAAAGCAACGGGCAAACCTTTTGCTTTAACAGCATCAATTTGGCTCATTGGGCCAGTGACGCCATGTTCTTCTGGGGTTAAGCCATCACGTGTCATTTTGTACATGGCGCGAGCATGTAATGGGATGTCTGGACGGCTCCACGCGTCAGGTGCGGGTGATAGATCATCAGTATTTGTTTCACCAGTAACCTTGAAAACCGCAGTTTTGATTGATGCGGGTACTTCAGGGCGCGAAGTAAACCACTCCGCATCAGCCCATGACTGAATAACTGCTTTTGCATTGCTATTGCCTGCACTGGCTTTTTCAGCAACGTCGTGGAAGGCATCGAACATTAGCAGTGTGTTTTTAAGTTGCTCTGCAGCGAGTTCAGCAAGATCTCCATCAAGAGCATTTACTAGGGTTTCAATGTTATAACCGCCAAGCATTTGACCAAGTAACTTGATGGCATCTTGTTGGCTAACAAGTGGAGATGTGACTTCACCGTTAACAATGGCTGATAAAAAGGCAGCCTTAACATAGGCGGCTTCATCTACACCTGGTGGGACGCGGTTGCTAATGAGATCAACTAAGGTTTCTTCTTCGCCAGCTGGTGGGTTTTTCAAAAGCTCAACTAGTTCAGCAACTTGGCCTGCATCTAGGGGTTTTGGTACAACGCCTTCAGCGGCGCGTTCTTCTACGTGTTTGCGATAGGCTTCTAACACTGTCTGCTCCTCAATGTTGCTCTGATCTCGATCGGAGATCACGCTATAAAAATATGGAATACCGATAGGTGGCGCAAGATTATACGGACTTCTTGGCAATAGTTATAGATCTGTTCGCTTAATGTGAGGGTAATAGGGGAAATTGATTTGAATGATATTTGTATTCTCTAAATTATTAGTTTGGACTAGAAATAACACTGTAGCCTCTTTATGATGGTTGTAATATTTTCTGGAGGATATATGGGTCGAATACGAACCCCTTGTATTGGTGTTTGTTCAACTGGATTAGGCGATCAGGTGTGTCGAGGCTGTAAACGTTTTGAATACGAAGTTATCGACTGGAATGCATTTTCTCAAGACCAAAAACAAGCTATTGATGCACGCCTCGAGTCACTGCTTACTTCATTGTTGAAAGCTCGATTCAATATCGTCGATGAAAATCGCTTCAGAGCGGCCTTGGATTTGCAACGCATTCGCTATGCAGAGTATCGCAACCCTTATTGTTGGATTTTTGATTTGCTCAAGGCTGGAGCTAGCCAAATTAAGGATCCTTCAGAGTATGGTTTGTCTTTGCAGTTGGCGTATCGAAATATTTCTCTAAAACAACAATTAGAAGAAATCGATCAAGATTTTTACACCCTTTCAGAGGCGCATTTTCAGCGTTATATCTCTGGGCCGATGCAAGGTAGAGAAAAGTAATGGCTAAAACAGTTGAGCAGTATCTTGAGCCCGTTAATGCATTTTTGGGGTGCGAAACGCCAGATGCTTGGATTGAATTTGCCGCGCAGCCACAACAGCTGCCAGCATTGTTGGCTGATCATGCCAATTGCGAACTTAAAGCTGCGCAAACAGCCCAGGCCGTGATGTGGCGTTATGGCGCTCCTAGGCCTGATCAGCAGGTTATGGGTGATAGTTTTCAGGCGACCTTGCTTAATAAATTATCCAAGCTTGCTCGTGAAGAGTTAAGACATTTTGAGCAAGTACTGAAAATAATGAAGAAGCTGTCGATCCCGTACACCCCTGTTCCAGCTGCACGTTATGCAGGAAAGATGATAGAGGTTGCCGCAAATCACGAGCCTCAAGCGTTAGTAGATCGCCTGATAATTGGCGCTTTTATTGAGGCTCGCTCATGTGAACGCTTTGCCAAGTTAGCGCCTTCGCTGCCTCAGCTCGTCGCGGAGTTTTATATATCTTTGCTCAAATCTGAATCGCGGCATTTTACGGATTACCTTGAGCTTGCCGAAAGCCACGCCGGAAAAGATATTTCAGAGAGAGTTGATTATTTTCGTCAGCGTGAAGTGATGTTGATCACTGCTGTTGACGAGTCCTTTAGATTTCATAGCGGTATTCCGCAAAAGATGGCTGCCTAGATGAACAATAAAATGTTTGGTGTCATCGAGGGTTTTTACGGTCAGGCTTGGAGCTGGGCTCAGCGTCACGAGCTTTTCGATATGATGGCGGATTGGCGTTTAAACAGTTATTTGTATGCGCCAAAATCTGATGTTTTTTTACGAAGAAAATGGCGTGAAGAATGGGATCAGGCAACACGCTCAGAACTTATCTCAATATCGAATAAGGCTAAAAAAAATAATTTATTTTTTGGGGTGGGGCTATCGTTAGTTGATTTTCATGAGTCCAAGGATCAGCAAGCACTCTATGAAAAGATTAAGAGTCTTAATGCCCTTAAATTATCATTTTTGGGTGTGTTTTTTGATGATATGCGGGGTGATATTCCCGGCTTGATTGAGCAACAAATAGCAGCTCTCCGCTTCATCAGGCAATATAGTGATGCACAACAAATTATATTTTGTCCAACCTATTACTCTTTTGATCCAGTGCTTGAGAATGTCTTTGGTGTTCGTCCCTACAACTACTGGAAGTATCTGGCCGCAAATTTACCTATTCATATTCAGGTTTTTTGGACAGGGCCCAAAGTGATAAGTGATTCGCTGGCTGTGTCAGATTTAGTGGATGCTTATCGGCTAACAGGCCGGCGTGTTGCTGTATGGGATAACTACCCAGTCAATGATGGGCGAGTGACAAGTAATTATCTACATTTAAGGCCATCGCCCAAGCGAAAGGTGATGACGGCGAACTATACGTCTTATTTTATCAATCCAATGAATCAGTATGAGTTGTCTCTCCCCGTGCTTGCCTCCGCCTTCGAGGCTGTACATGGTGGAAGCCAAGGCTATGGCCAGGCTATGGCATTTGCAAAGCAGCGTTGGGGGGATGACTTTGCAGAGTTCTGGTGGGAGCAGTCTTCTGTTGTCCAAGATTTAGGATTATTGAATACGCCCGAAAGTACTTTGGAAAATATGCGTCATAAACTTCAAGGCTTTGATAATCCAGCATCTCGAGAGTGGCTGGATTGGTTGAATGGTGTCTATACCTTCGATCCTGCCTGCTTGACGGAATAAATTACGAAAAAACCTTAAATCTAGTGGTAAAGAGTGTTGAAAGCCAAAAAAGCTTGTGGCAGAATGCACGTCCTTCGAATCACAGACTCAATGGTGAGTACTGTTACAAGTTGACAACACACCGTTGGCAAGATCGAAAAAATGCGAAAGTGGCGAAATTGGTAGACGCACTGGATTTAGGTTCCAGCGCCGCAAGGCGTGAGAGTTCGAGTCTCTCTTCTCGCACCATTATTTAGGGAAAAAGTATGGCAGAAGCAGTTGAAAAAATTAATGAAATTGAGCGTAGA
>JALRIU010000311.1 GCA_023255355.1 Pseudomonadales bacterium
GCAAATACCCGACATCGAAGAGTGCCTCTGGAATAATAGTCGCGCCGGATAAAATACAGGCCAATATACCTGCCTTGTAACCAAAGCTGTGAAAAAATGGGTTAAGTATGAGATATCTATCGGTCGAATTTAGGCCAAGCAAATCGATAAAATGCGAAAATGCTTTGATATTTTGTGCATGACAGGTGACAACCCCTTTGGGTACCCCGGTGGTACCTGAAGTAAAGATGATATCCGACACCATGTCGCCGGTAATGACCGGAAGGGGATGATTGCCTGTTGTGGTAATGGCCTTTTCCCAATGTATTATATTTTGCGATTTTGTTTTACCAAACACGATGATGTTTTCTAGGGTTGGTAGATTCTTTCGCTGCAGGCTTTTGGGGTAGTCGGTTTCAAGAAACTCTCCGATACTGAATAGAAGTTTACATTGACTTAAATTAACTATGGTTTCTGTTTCTGCGGCTTTGTAACGTGTATTGATGGGGACTATTGCCGCACCAACACGATGGCTAGCAAGCATAGCAATGATCCATTCATGCCGATTTGGGGACCACATGCCAATTTTATCGCCGGGCTGGATGCCTAGATTAATTAAGCACTGACTTAGGGCTTGTGCTTGATTATCAGCCTCGGCATAACTCAAATGGACGCTACCATCTTCGATAAAGATTTTATCCCGCCACTTGTGAAGTGCGAGATTAAATGCTGCTGGAAATGTGTCTATCTGGGTCATGTTCGAATACTTTTTATCAGGATGATGAAAATGTAAAACACTGCTAGGTTGGCTGTCATAGTCTGCATGGATGATGCCCTCAATTTCTTCCCTTCAGATAATTCATTCTGTGAAATCAATAATTGGATCTTTAAATGAATAAACTGACTACTGCGCAGAATGCGATCTCAGTCATCCAGGATGGAATGACAATCGGTATTGGCGGTTGGGGGCCTCGTCGCAAGCCTATGGCGCTAATTCGAGAACTCTTGCGATCACCTGTGAAAGATTTAACCGTGGTTTCATATGGCGGTGCGGATGTCGGTATGCTCTGTGCAGCAGGCAAAGTTAAAAAGCTTGTGTTTGCCTTCACGTCATTAGATTTTATTCCACTGGAACCATGGTTTAGAAAGGCCCGTCAAAATGGCGAAGTCGATGTTTTTGAAATCGATGAGGGCATGATGTTACACGGCCTTCGCGCTGCAGCTTGGGGTGTGCCTTTTATTCCAACAGCTGTCGGTTTGGGTACCGATGTGGTGCGTCATAATCCCGATTTAAAAATTATCGACAGCCCCTACGATGACAAAGAATGGGTTGCGATGCCCGCTCTTAAGTTGGATGTTTCTTTGATTCATACAACTACCGCAGATACTCGCGGTGTTTGTCAGATAAAGAGCCCTGATCATTACATGGATGATTGGTTTGCTCGTGCAGCTAAGCACACCATCGTGTCTTGCGATGAATTAATTGATACCTCCGTTTTACACCAGGGTGATGAGTCACGTTTTGTATTCTGGGATCGAGCGGCTACGCAGGCAGTGGTGCATATTCCTGGTGGCGCCCATCCTAGTTCTTCTGCACCGCTTTATGGTTTTGACGTTGAGCATTTCAAGCGTTATGCGCAGAGTGCTGCGGATGATGATTTTGCGGGATATCTTGCTGCTTTTGCGATTGATAAGGATGAACCTTCCTATCAAGACGCAGTAGGTGGTTTGTCTGCCATTCAACAACTACCCATGCCGGTTTATTAAGGAGTAAGGTAATGCAACAACATGAATATGCCAAAGACTTTACTCTTGCTGAATTGATGATATGCGCCGCGTCAGAGGTGTTCGCCAACGATGGTGAAGTCTTGGCTACCGGTATTGGTGTGTTGCCGCGTTTGGCAGCAAGCTTGTCTATGAAAACAACCAATCTGGATTTGATGATGACCGATAGTGAGGCGTGGTTATTATCAGAACCCAATCCAGTAAGTGGTAGAAAAGCAGGTGATGCCCAAGCCAATGAAACATGGATGGGCTTCTCGAGAATCTTTGATAACGTCTGGAGTGGACAGCGTCATGCATTGGTTGGACCATCGCAGGTTGACCGCTTTGGGCAGGCAAATATTTCTGCTCTCGGTGGTAGCTATGAAAAACCAAAAGTTCAAATGTTAGGTGTTAGAGGTTTTCCCGGTAACTCAATCAGTCATGCCAACTCATTTTTTGTGCCGTCGCACAACAAACGTGCCTTTATTGATGGTGAGTGTGACGTTGTTTCTTCGATTGGCTTCAACCCCAGTCGTTTGCCTAAAGGTTATAAGCTAAGCGACATTGATATCAGACGAGCGATTACTGATTTATGCGTTATGGATTGGGGCGGTAAGAATTTTCAACCCAGAGTGGTGTCATTGCATCCTGGGGTAAGTTTTGACGAAGTTCAAGATAATACTGGTTTCGAATTAGTCATGTCTGAAAATTGCCAAGTGACTGCGCATCCTACGTTGCAGCAACTTGAGATCATTGCTCGACTTGATCCTGCCAATATCAGGGCTAGACAACTAAAAGATAATCCACCCGGCATTCGGGCGTAGAGGACTTTCTATGAGCGAGCAAGAAGATAACATTGTATTGTATAGCGCCGCGGACGGTGTGGCAGTCATTACCATGAATCGTCCTGAGTATAACAACGCTCAAAATGGACGTATGACCTATTTACTCGATGATGCTTTTAAAAGAGCTGTCGCCGATGATGAAGTTAAAGTGATCGTGTTGCGTGGTGCTGGTAAGCATTTTTCAGCAGGTCATGATATCGGCACCCCTGGTAGAGACGTTCACTTAAGCCAAGACCGCGTTACTATGTGGTATGACCACGCTAATAAACCTGGCGCTGAGTTCCTTTATGTCCGTGAGGCCGAGGCGTATTTAGGCATGTGTCGACGTTGGCGAGAAATCCCTAAGCCGGTAATCGCTGAAGTCCAGGGGGCTTGCATTGCCGGTGGTCTGATGTTGGCGTGGGTCTGCGATTTAATCGTCGCAAGTGAAGACGCATTTTTCTCAGATCCAGTCGTGAGGATGGGTATTCCTGGGGTTGAGTATTTTGCTCACCCGTTTGAAATGCCACCGCGTATCGCCAAAGAGTTTTTGTTTACTGGACACAAAATGTCCGCCCAGCGTGCTTATGAATTACATATGGTTAATCGTATTGTGCCGCGCGCTATGCTCTCTGATGAAGTTAATGCTCTTGCTCAAGAAATAGCCAAAATGCCGCGCCTGGGGCTGGCGTTAACAAAACAGGCAATCAATTTTGCGGAAGATCAGCAAGGCAAGCGAGCCACGATGGATGCGGCTTTTGCCTGGCATCATTTTACGCATGCACAAAATGAATTGGTTTCTGGCGACCGTCTGAGTGGTTATGACGGGCGAAAAATGGCCGCTGAGAACAAAGCGAAGGATAAGTAGTCATGGATTTGATCTATACCTCTCAGCAGAACAGCTTTCGTATGGAGGTCAGGGATTGGTTGCGAAGCCATGTTCCGCAAAACAAGTTGCCTTCATTTGATACTGACGATGGATTCGAAGCTCACCGCGCCTGGGAAAGAACTCTATCAGAAGGCAACTGGGGCATGGTGACTTGGCCTAAAGAATATGGTGGTCGTGGTTGTGATCTGATCGAATGGCTGATTTTTGAAGAAGAATACTACCGTGCGGGCGCACCGTTGCGGGTAAATCAAAATGGTATCTTCTTATTAGGGCCAACGCTCATGGAGTACGGCACTGATGCGCAGAAAGCACGTTTTATTACCGAGATGGCTAAGGGCAATGAAATGTGGGCTCAAGGTTGGTCAGAACCAGGTGCTGGAAGTGATATGGCTGCGATTCGTTGTCGCGCGGATCGAGACGGTAATGAATTTGTGATTAACGGCCAGAAGATCTGGTCAACCCGTGCGGTCTATGCCGATTGGGTGTTTGGTTTGTTTCGCAGTGATCCAGAATCGTCCCGACACCATGGGTTGTCGTTTATTTTAGTGCCGCTCAATTCGCCTGGAGTGACTGTTCGGCCTATTCCTCAGCTCAATGGGCTACCCGGATTTGCTGAGATCTTTTTTGATGACGTAAGAGTTTCAGATTTTAATCTTATCGGCGAAGAGGGTCAGGGTTGGTCGATTGCTATGTCGACAGCCGGTTTTGAACGAGGTTTGATGCTCAGAAGTCCGGCGCGCTTTCAGCAGGCCAGTCGTCGCTTGGTCGAGCTCTATCGGGCACGTCAAAATGACATACTGGATTTGTCGATTGAGAATGCAGTTGTCCAGTGTTACATGGATGCAGAAGCTTACGCGTTATCAACCTATCAAACGGCGTCACGCTTAACCAAGGGTGGCAAAATTGGTGCTGAATCGAGTTGTAATAAAATCTTTTGGTCTGAATTGGATATTCGAATCCACGAAACAGCAATGTCATTATTAGGCCCCTATGCAGAAACTGAAGGGGTTGGAATGAAGTACCACGAAGAAATCGCAGCGTGGGTCGACGGTTTTCTGTTCTCGCAAAGCGGGCCTATCTACGCCGGTACTAATGAAATTCAACGCAATATTATTGCTGAGCGTTTGCTTGGCCTACCAAGAAAATAGGAGGCCCTGTGGATTTTACATTTAGCGAAGAACAACAATTTTTTGAATCGACCTTGGCTGATTTTCTGAAGGACAACGTTACCGCCGAGCAGATAAGGCAGCGTTGGGAAAGTGCCGAGGGTTTTGATAAAACCACTTGGCAGTCGTTAGCAGAACTCGGTATTACCGCAGCGTTAGTTCAAGAGGCTAATGGCGGTTTAGGGCTTTCATTTGAAGATTGTATTCTTTTGATGCAAGCCTGCGGAAGATCAGCTCTGCCAGAACCCATCATAGAACATAGTTTTATTGCGGCGGCACTTTTGGAAGATGTGCATGCCATTGCTCCCTCGCAAACGACTAAGGATTTGTTGGCTGGTGTTGCTGCCGGTGAAAAGGTTTTGATGACGTCCCATGTTATCAATCCCCACACTAACATGGCTCAAAGCGCTGATGCGTTTCTCATCCAGTTTGGCGACGACATCCATTTGGTTGATAAATCTGAAGTTCAGTTGAAGACCATGAAGAGCCTCGATCCATCGCGTCGTATGTCTAGTTTGGATTGGCAGCCAAGTGCCAAGTCTTGTCTACTCAATGGTGTGAAAGGCTCTGAACTGTGGCAGCGCACGCTTAACCGTGGCGCGTTGGCGACTGCAGCTCAACTATTAGGTTTAGCCGAGGCGATGGTGTCACAAGCGGTGAAATATGCCAGCGATAGAGAACAATTTGGTAAGCCTATCGGCACTAACCAAGCAGTAAAACATCTGTTGGCAGATTGCGCTGTTCAAATTGAATTTGCTAAACCTGTTATTCACCGCGCAGCCTATACCGTTTCGGTCGCTCCTAACCGAGCAGATTGGGCAGTTTCGCACGCAAAAGTTTGTGCCTCAGAGGCCGCAAAATTGGCAGCAAGGCATTGTACTCAAGTGTTTGGTGCCATGGGATATACCTGGGAATGTGATCTTCACATTTGGGCTAAACGTGCTTGGGTGCTTGATAAGGAATGGGGTGATAACGGTTTCCATAAAAATCGTATTCATGAATGGCTATTACAACCAAAGGCTTTATTAGGGCCTGAATTCACGTTCGGGCGTCGTTATTTAGGCGATGCCAACGAAGTCGTCTAGGATAATTTATGCAACAAGCCTATATTGTAGATGCCTTGCGCACACCCACAGGTAAACGTCGTGGTTCGCTTGCATCGATGCACGCTGCCGATCTTGGTGCAGCAGTTTTAAGACCGCTAGTGTCGAGAAATAGTATCCCTGATAACGAATACGATGATGTGATATTCGGTTGTGTTGATACGATTGGTCCACTTGCAGGTGATATTGCTAGAACATGTTGGCTGGCTGCAGGTCATTCAGACGAAGTGCCTGGTACGACAGTAGATCGCCAGTGTGGCTCGTCGCAACAGGCGGTTCATTTTGCAGCGCAGGCCATTATGTCAGGCTGTATGGATGTTGTTGTCGCCGGTGGCGTCCAGACCATGACAAGTATTCCTATTTCTTCAGCTATGTTGGTGGCTGAACCCTTTGGTTTTAAAGACCCTTTCTCTGGAAGTGAGGGTTGGGTTGCGCGCTACGGCAATACTCCTGTTTCACAGTTTAATTCGGCGCAAATGATTGCCGATAAATGGTCGTTGAGTCGTGCTGATATGGAAGCTTTCGCACTCGAATCCCATCGTCGTGCTGCAATGGCAATTACCGAGGGTTATTTTGATCGAGAAATCGTCGAAACCGCGAGTTGTCGTAACGACGAAACAGTGCGCCAGACCTCACTCCAACAAATGGCTGAATTACAACCGTTACAAGAGGGGGGCACGATTACCGCAGGTGTCTCGAGTCAAACTGGCGATGCTGCATCGGCCATGTTGATTGTTTCCGAGCGAGCACTTAAACGCTATAACCTTACACCCCGCGCTAGGATTGTGCATATGAGTGTGCGTGCCACAGATCCAATTTGGATGCTGACAGCCCCGATACCTGCAACCGAATTTGCCTTGAAAAAAGCTGGCTTGAGTCTGGCTGATATCGATCTTGTCGAGATCAATGAGGCGTTTGCTTCAGTCGCCATGGCTTGGTTAAAAGAAACGGGTTATAGCCACGAGCAAACCAATGTGAATGGAGGGGCAATTGCTTTAGGACATCCACTGGGCGCGACTGGTACAAAATTAATGACCACGTTATTGCATGAATTGGAGCGCCGCGGTGGACGCTATGGCCTCCAAACGATGTGTGAAGGTGGTGGACAAGCTAACGTAACTATTATCGAGAGAATGTAGGAGAACAACATGGCATCAAATTATTGTGAGGGACGCGTTGTTGTTGTCACTGGTGCCGGTGGTGGCTTAGGTGCTGCTCACGCACGCTGTTTAGCCGAACACGGTGCAAAGGTTATTGTTAATGATATTAATATTGATGCAGCCCACGCAGTTGTTAATGAGATCCTCGCCAAAGGAGGCGAAGCAGTTGTTAATAGCTCTAATATTACCGATTTTGCTGACAGCGCTAACATCATAAAACAAGCAATAGACACTTTTGGTGACTTGCATGCAGTGGTCAATAATGCGGGTAACAATCGTGACAGAATGTTCGCTTCAATGGGCGAGGATGATTGGGATGCTGTTATGAGTGTCCATCTGAAAGGCCATTTCTGCACGAGTCGTCATGCTGTAGGCTATTGGCGTGATCTTGCTAAAGCAGGCCAAATGCCAGTCGCTAGAATTATTAATACGACTTCTGGTGCAGGTCTTCAGGGTTCTATCGGCCAATCAAATTATGCCGCTGCAAAAGCTGGCATTGCTGCATTAACATTAAATCAAGCCGCTGAGTTGGCTCGTTACGGTATTACGGCAAACGCTATTGCACCGGCGGCTCGAACCGGTATGACAACCGCAGTTGCAGCAATGGCTGAAAGAATGGCCAAGCCAGAAGATGGTAGTTTTGATTACTGGGCGCCAGAAAATGTATCGCCACTAGTTGTGTGGTTATGCTCTGCCCATTCTTCTGCCGTTACCGGTCGTGTCTTTGAGGCAGAAGGAGGCAAGTTGTCGATTGCTGATGGCTGGCGAACTACGCAAGGTGTTAATAAAAACGATCAATGGCAACCCCAAGAGCTATCTGCTGCCTTGGAAGAACTCATGTCAAATGAAGTGCCTGCTCAACCAGTGTATGGAGCGTAGTGCCCCATGCAATTTAGTTTTACTGAAGAGCAACAACTGATAAGGGACACGGCAGCTCAATTTGTTGATGAAACCGTGACTAGCGAACATGTCAGACGTGTTATGCAAACCGAATTGGGTTATTGCCCCGAATTTTGGGAGAGAGTAACAGGCGAGCTCTATTGGCAAGCGCTGCCCATCGAAGAAGATCTTGGTGGTATGGGCTTAGGATTTGTTGAGCTAGTGGCTACCCTAGAGCAAATGGGCCGACGTTTAACTTGCTCGCCTTATTTCGCAACGATTTGTCTTGCACTGTACGCGGTGAAACTTGCGTCTAATCCGCATTTGTCCGCTCAATTTCAGACAGCAATTTTAGAGGGGCAGACCGCGGCTTTAATACATACTGGTGCTGATGGCGGCTTTCATTTAGATACTGTGGATTGCCTGGTCACTACAACTGAAGATCAGAGCCGTATAAATGGCACTGCAAGCCATGTTCTCAATGGTAATTCTGCCGATTGGTTGGTCGTGTGCGCCAAAGAATTGTCTGGTATGAGTTTGTTTCTGCTGCCGGCAAGTACTGACGGTATTAGTATTCAGGTGCAGCCAAGTATGGACCAAACCCGGCGATTGGCAGAGGTAACATTTGATAATGTAGCAGTCTCCGATGAGCATCGCCTTTGTTCATCTGTTGAGGGTGAAAAGATTTTAGAAAACGTGCTTGATTTAGCGCGAATAGCTGCGGCAGCAGAAATGGTTGGCGGGGCCCAACAGGCGTTAGATATGTCTGTTGAATACATTAAGGAGCGAGTGCAATTTGGTCGTGCGATAGCCTCATTTCAAGCAGTGAAACACAAGTGTGCTGATGTGATGTTGAAAGTAGAATCGGCACGATCTGCGCTTTATTGGGCGGCGTGCATGGCAGATGAATTGCTAGCGGGTCGCTGTGAAAAAGATGCATTTATTGAAGCGGTCAGCACCGCAAACTGTTATGCCAGTGAGGCTTTTTTCTTTGCCGCAGGTACTGGCATTCAGCTGCATGGTGGCGTAGGTATCACGTCAGAATACGATATTCAGTTGTACTTTAAACGTGCCCGCGCAATGGAATCTTACCTTGGAAACCCCGCTTGGCAGAGAGAACGTATGGCGACGATTTTGCTAGGGAGTGGTCTATGAAACTCACCTTTAGTCAGGCAGATGAAGCCTTC
>JALRIU010000325.1 GCA_023255355.1 Pseudomonadales bacterium
GTGCAGCTCATAAAGGCGATTTCGGTCATGTCTTGAGCGTGGGTGGTGATCATGGTTTTGGCGGCGCGGTCATTATGGCATCCATTGCGGCACAGCGGGTTGGTGCAGGTTTGGTAAGCATGGTAAGTCGTCCCGAACATATTGGTGCTCTTTTGGCCCATGCACCTCAAGTTATGGCGCATGGAATAGACCATGCTGCGCACATTAATGCATTGCTTGATGAAAAAACTGTGGTAGCTATTGGGCCTGGATTAGGTCGGGCAGCTTGGGGGCAGCAATTGCTTCAAAAGGTCTTGATGGGGTCTGCCATGTGCGCTGTTATCGATGCTGACGCACTTAATTTATTGGTTGGACGTTTGGAAAAACTCGCAGTATTTAAACAGTGCGTTATGAGCCCTCATCCAGGTGAGGCTGCGCGATTGTTGGGTTGTAGCGTGACACAGGTTGAGAGGGACCGATTCACAGCTGTTAGACAGCTCCATCAAATGTCGGGCGCTACTGTGGTGCTAAAAGGGCAGGGCACTTTAATCTTTGACGCATTTGGTATGACTATTTGCCCTTATGGAAATCCTGGGATGGCTAGTGGTGGCATGGGGGATGTGTTATCTGGGATAATAGCTGGATTGATGGCGCAAGGGTTGTCTGCAGCTATGGCGGCACGGCTTGGTGTGGCGCTGCATAGTGTCGCAGCTGATCAAGAAGCAGAGGCTCGCGGCGAAATAGGTATGGCTGCAATGGATTTAATTCCTAGGGTTCGAGAATTGTTAAATGCATGAGTTTATGGTGGTTGGTGAGCCCGCGATGGTTGCACTAGGTGAGCGTTTTGGCTCGTTTTTGCAGCACGGTGGAGTGATTTTTTTGCATGGTGATTTAGGTGCAGGAAAGACGACATTCAGCCGTGGAGTTTTGCGTGCCTTTGGCCATCAAGGCGCGGTTAAAAGTCCGACTTATACCCTTGTTGAGCCCTATGAAATGGCCGATGCTACGGTTTATCATTTTGATTTGTATCGCTTAGGCGACCCAGAAGAATTGGATTATATGGGTATCCGCGATTATTTTAGCAATGAATCAATAAGCTTGATTGAGTGGTCTAGTAAGGGTGCAGGTTATCTGCCAGGACCTGATGTGCATGTCGATATTAGACACGTCGATAGTGAGCGTCGTGCGGTGGTATTTCGCGCCGCTAGTGAAAAGGGTCAGGTGATTTGTCAGCAAATCAGTTAAGATGGCTCTAATAACAACAAATAGATATGAAATGAAACGCTTTATACTTTTAATCTTCTGCATGCTGTTTGCAACACACGTTTTGGCAAACAGTATTTCTTCGGTGCGATTGTGGCGGGCGCCTGATCATACGCGCTTGGTATTTGATCTCGATGGCCCTATTGATTACAAATTGATATCTCTCGCTGAGCCTGACAGATTAGTTTTGGATATAAGCGATACGACGCTTGGCACGTCCCTTGATGATATTGATTTAACGGATACTCCGATTGTTAAAATCCGTTATGCGGGACGCAACAATAATGATTTGAGGGTAGTACTCGACCTTAATAATCAAGTTCAACCGCGCAGTTTTTTGTTAAAACCAAATGGTGATGCAGGTCATCGGTTGGTTGTCGATTTAAATGATATCGAAGGTACTGCCGTTGTTAGTGAGCCTGCGCGCGATCCGAAACTTGATGAAAAACGCAATGTTGTTGTCGCGATTGATGCAGGTCATGGTGGTGAAGATCCCGGCGCATCTGGCCCTACTAAGTCCCGAGAAAAACATGTTGTGTTGGCTATCGCCAACGTTTTAGCAGAAGAAATTAATGCACAGCCAGGTTTTGAGGCCGTCTTAGTTAGAAAGGGTGATTACTACATTAAGCATAAACGTCGTTGGGAGATCGCTCGAGAAAGTCGCGCTGATTTATTTATTTCTGTGCACGCCGACGCATTCACCGATCCTCGAGCGAAAGGAAGCTCCGTTTACGCGCTCTCAAGAAAGGGAACGACCAGTGCCATGGCTAGGTTTCTTGCGGATTCGGAAAATGTTGATTTAGCTGGAGAAGTCAATTTAGGCGATCAAGAGGAAATGGTCGCAAAAACCCTTACCGATTTGGTAATGACAAGTAGTTTAGTCACAAGCCTAGATATTGGCGAGCGTATTATTGGCGCTATGGGTAAAGTCACTCATATGCATAGTAAGCGTGTTGAATTAGCAAATTTCCGTGTGCTGAAAGCACCGGACATTCCCTCATTATTGGTTGAAACGGGCTTTATCTCCAATCCTTCAGAGGAGAAAAAACTCAATAGTTCCAGTCATCAAAAGAAATTAGCTAAGGCGATCACTAGTGGTCTTAAAGCCTACTTTGAAAGTAATCCACCGATGGGAACGTTGCTCGCCTGGCAAAGAGAAGCATCTGAAAAAGCGAAGCATGTTGTTGTTAGAGGTGATTCTCTAACTTCGATTGCTTCACGTTACGGTGTTAGCATGGCAGCACTGAAAAAAGCGAATAATCTCAATTCAAATACCATTCGTATTGGTCAAACCTTAAGGATACCCAGTAGTTAATGTCACAAATCCGTTTGTTAAGTCCACGCCTCGCTAACCAGATTGCCGCTGGAGAGGTGGTCGAGCGTCCCGCGTCAGTGTTAAAAGAGTTGTTAGAAAATGCCCTTGATGCCGGTGCTCAAAAGGTTGAGGTCGATGTCGAAGAGGGAGGCGTTAGACAAATTAGGGTTCGAGATGATGGTATTGGTATAGCTCAAGATGATATGCCTCTCGCCCTCAGTCGTCATGCAACCTCTAAAATATATACCCTGGATGATTTAGAGGGCGTCGCCACATTGGGTTTTCGAGGGGAGGCTCTTGCAAGTATTAGTTCGGTGTCGCGCTTAACATTAACGTCTAATAGCGATGCTGAATCAATGCAAGGCTGGTCGGCTCAAAGCGAGGGCAGAGACATGGAGGTGCAAATTTTACCCGCAGCTCATCCTCGTGGCACCACAGTTGAGGTGCGTGATTTATTTTTTAATACCCCGGCACGGCGCAAGTTTTTACGTACAGAGAAAACAGAATTTAACCACTTGGAAGATGTGATAAAACGGCAGGCTTTAAGTCGTTTTGATGTGAGTTTTTATTTGCGTCACAACCAGCGTGGTATTCATGCGCTGCGCGCCTGTAAAAGCCAAGTGGATATGGAGCGAAGAATTGCTTCGATCTGCGGCCCAGCATTTATGGAAAGTGCACTTTTTGTCGATACTGAAACCACCGGTATTCGTCTTTGGGGTTGGATCGCCTTGCCTACATTTTCGCGTAGTCAGGCAGATCTTCAACACTTTTTTGTTAACGGTCGCGTGGTGCGTGACAAGTTGGTCTCACATGCCATTCGACAGGCCTATGCAGATGTATTATTCCACGGCCGTCACCCCGCCTTTGTGTTATATCTTGAGTTAGATCCGAAGATTGTTGATGTCAATGTTCACCCTACCAAGCACGAAGTTCGTTTCAGAGATGGGCGAACGGTGCATGATTTTTTATTTAGGCGTCTGCATGGCGTGTTGGCCGATGTGAGGCCTGGTGATCATGGGCAGCCAAATATGGTTCAAATGCCGCAACAGCCTCCTGCAACGCCCTTGCAGCGTGGTGAATTTCAGGGTCAGGCCTCGATGGGATTACAGCATGTGGCTGAAACCCCAAATGCGTCTCAATTTGTTGCGAGCTATAGTTCTAATAACCCCTCACAAGCTGTTATTCAGGATCAACTTCAGTCGCGGCAGGCGTTTTATCAAGCCGCCCCGCCATCATTGGAAAGCCAAGAAAGCGAAGATGTCCCACCCTTGGGATATGCCATAGCACAACTCAAAGGCATCTTCATTCTGGCCGAAAATGAACAAGGTTTGATTGTTGTGGATATGCATGCTGCGCATGAGCGAATTACCTACGAGCGCATGAAAAATGCTCTTGATGGTGAAGGTATGCGAACCCAGCCTCTGTTGGTGCCCCAGTCTATGGCCTTGAGCAGTAAGGAAGTCAACGCTGCTGAAGAGTTTAATGGTGACTTGCTTGCGCTAGGTTTGGGTGTTGAAGTGGCGAGTGAAGAGAGTATTTTAATTCGTCATATTCCTGTCATGCTGGCTCAAGCTGACGTGCAACAACTGGTGCGCGATGTGCTCGCCGATTTGATGACCTATGGCAGTACTGACCGAATTCAGCAACAGCGAAATGAAATTCTAGCGACGATGGCTTGTCATGGATCGGTTAGAGCGAATAGGCGCTTGAGTATTCCAGAAATGAATGCCCTACTACGCGATATGGAGGCGACGGAGCGAAGCGGTCAATGTAATCATGGCCGTCCAACGTGGACAGCTATGTCAATGGCCGAATTGGATAAGCTGTTTTTAAGAGGCCAATAGTGTCCAAGCCTACGGTAATTTTTTTAATGGGGGCAACGGCCTCGGGTAAAACGGATTTAGCCATGCGGCTTTGCGACGTTTTACCTTGTGATCTCATTAATGTTGATTCTGCGCAAGTATATCGTCAGTTAAACGTTGGCGCTGCTAAGCCGTCGCTAGATCAATTAGCTAATTATCCTCACCGCTTGTTAGATGTTCGCGATCCTGTCGAGGTCTATTCGGTGGCGGAGTTTCGCGCAGATGCTTTGATCGAGATAGAACAGATTGTTAAACAAGGAAGAATCCCATTATTGGTTGGCGGTAGCATGATGTATTTCAAGGCGCTTCTGGATGATTTGGCAGATATGCCTGAAGCGGATGAGCAGATTCGTCAACGTATTGCAGAGATTGCAGGTAAAGAGGGATGGCCAGCGGTGCATGCTGAATTGGCAAAAGTTGATCCTGATATGGCGGCAACGATTCATCCCAATCATTCGCAGCGGTTGTCTAGAGCACTGGAGGTTTTTTACGCCAGCGGCAAAACCATGACGGAGCTCCGTCAATTACAACAAAGCCAGCTGCGCGAACAGTTTTTAGAGAAATATCACGTAGTGCAATTTTCTTTGGCTTTAGAGGATAGGAATGAGTTACACCGTCGTATAAATCTGCGATTTGAGCAAATGTTAGCTGAGGGTCTCATCGCCGAAGTCGAGATATTACGAGCCCGTGGTGATCTAAACAAAGATTTACCAGCGATACGAAGTGTTGGTTATAGACAGGTATGGGAATATCTCGATGGTGATTATGATTACGACACCATGGTTGCTAAGGGGCAGGCAGCAACTAGGCAATTAGCAAAGAGGCAACTAACGTGGTTGCGCAACTGGCCTTACGAGACAGTAAAGTTAGATGCCGCCCTTGAAAAAACACTACTTTTAGAAAAAATTCAGATACAATTGCAAACAAATTAGGGGCCGCCACTTGTAATAGTTATTTTTGGCCCCACTAATTGAACGTTATA